>NZ_JBMQQZ010000070.1:0-4191 GCF_057362025.1 Bordetella sp.
GAATCCAGCCACGGGTGGCGTGATCGCGCGATCGGGTGACCGGTCAGCATCGGGGTCCGGCAAGTGTCGCGGACCGCGCCATCAGGAAGTCCGGCCGTTCATGCCCGTACGGATGAACGGTTCCCCCGGCGAGAGGCGGGGATGCTGTAAGTGGCAGTCCTCTCGGTGCAGTACATCGGCCCTCCCTGCGAGGGCCGATTTTTTGGGCGATGTGATTCCGTCTTCAGCGGAGCGATCGCCGTCGTCATGGCATCCGCGGGCGTGGATATAGGCCGCGCCAGTGTCATCCGGCGCACGCATGTATCCCGGCCTTGGCGCATCCACCTTTGTCGGGGAACCGCGCCGGCACCGGGTGCGGTTCCTTTTATCGGTGGAACGGCCGCAACCGTGCGGTCCAGCAGTGTAGTTGCGTATCGCAACTTTTTGGGGTTATGTTGGAGCCGGCGCTGTGCCACGGACCGGAGGCCCCTACATGGCTACGATTTCATCCTCTATATACGAGCTCGCGGGACCGGCTCCGGCGCCGCCTTCCGGCCAGCGTCTACAGGGTCGGGTTTGCCTGGTCGTGGGGGGCACCAGCGGCATCGGGCGCGCCACGGCCTTGCGCATGGCGGCGGAAGGCGCGGCGGCGGTGGTCGTGACTGGCCGGCGCGAGCCGCTGGGGCGGGAACTGGCCGCCGAAATCGGCCAGATGGGGACGGACGGGGTGTTCATCGCCGCCGATGCGACGGCGGACGCGGAGCTCGCTGCCGCGATAGTGCAAGTGATGCAACGCTTCGGGCGCCTGGATGCGGTATTCAACAACGCCGGCTACCAGGAGCGGCGCGCGCCGCTGGCCGAGCAGACCGACGAGGTCTACGCCCAGGTGTTCGACACGAATGTCCGAGCCGTCTTCAATGCCATGCGCCATGAGATCCCGGCGCTGCTGGCTTCCGGCGGAGGCAGCATCGTCAACAATACGAGCGTCAGCGGGATACGCAACCCCAATCCCGGCCTGTCCATCTACGGTGCTTCCAAGGCAGCGGCGAACGCGCTGACGCGCGCGGCGGCCATGGAGTATGCGCCGCAAGGCATACGCATCAATGCCGTCGCACCCGGCCGGGTGGTGACGGATATGATGCTTGGCTCCGGTATCGCCGATATGAACGCCGTGAAGGCCGGGCTGCCTTTGCGGCGCATGGGACATCCGGAGGAGGTCGCCGCCGCCGTGGCGTGGCTGATGTCGGCTGAGGCGAGTTATGTGGTGGGCCATATCCTGGCCGCGGATGGCGGATTCCTGGCGGGCTGAGACCGCCTCGCGGCTGGTTCATCCCTGCACGTTGGTAGCCCAGGGCTCCGCGTTCAGGCGCCCGGCCAGATAATCGATCAGCGCCTGCACCCGAGCGGGCCGCCTGCGCCCGGGTGGCGTGACGATATGCAGGGCGATGCCCTCCACCTGCCAATCGTCCATGGCCGTTTCCAGGGCGCCGGATCGCAAGTCTTCCCACACCAGGAATTCCGGCTGCAGCGCGAGCCCGAGGCCGGCGCGCAGTGCCGGCGTCAAGGCCTCGGCGTTGTTCACATTCAGCTGCACCGGCAAGGCCTGGGAAAACTCGCCGTGCGTGTCATGCCGGAATCGCCAGCTGGCGCCGCTGCGGGCATACATGTACTGCAAGGCGGTGTGCTGGGCCAGGTCCCGGGGGTGCCGGGGCCGCCCCGCACGCTCGAAGTAGGCGGGCGCGCCCACCAGCAGGATGCGCACGGAGCACAGGCGGCGCGCGAGCAGGGTGGAATCCACAAGGTTGGAGATCCGCAGCGCAAGGTCGAAGCGTTCGGAGACCAGGTCCACCTGCTTGTCGTTGAACTCGATCTCCAGCCCCACGTCGGGATGGGCCTGCATGAACGGCGGCAGCATCGGGGCCAGATGCGTAACGCCGAACGACATGGGCGCGGTTAACCTGATTTTTCCGTGCAGGCTGTTCGATTGTTCGGTGACCTCGGCTTCGACGGCCTCGCCTTCTTCCAGGATGCGCGCGGCGCGCTCCAGCGCGGCATAGCCGGATTCGGTCAGCGACATGCTGCGCGAAGTGCGATGGAACAAGGTCGTTTTCATTCGGGTTTCCAGGCGCGTGATCGTCTTGGAAACCGTGGCTTGCGACAAGGAGAATTCGGCCGCCGCCTTGGCGAATGAACCTGTCTCGGCGACCTTGGCGAAGATCGCCCATCCCTCGAGATCCGGCAGCTTATTCATGTGTAGTCCCGCGAAAAGTCGGCTCGATGATAGCGGCCGCCCAGGGTCCGGACAAGCCGCGATCATGCATAAAACGGAAAGGATGGAATTCCGTTCGGCTGGTTCTCTGGGTCGGCGTGCATCCCTAATATGCCGATACCGACAGACGACATGCAGGCAGCACAAAACGGCGCGCCCTGTACGACTGATCGGTGCAGGCCGGTACGGCCTGCTCACTGTGTCGAATCCTTCCGAATATCCACCGATTGCATCCTTGAAAGAGAGCCTAGCCATGTCGAACAAATACCTCGAAGTCCTGACCCCCCAGAACAGCCAGATCATCTTCATCGACCAGCAACCGCAGATGGCCTTCGGCGTTCAATCGATCGATCGCCAGACGTTGAAGAACAATGTGGTGGGCCTGGCCAAGGCCGCGCGCACCTTCAATATCCCGACCACCATCACGACCGTGGAGACCGACGGTTTTTCGGGCAACACCTATCCGGAACTGCTGGCCGTCTTCCCGGAGAACAAGATCCTGGAGCGCACATCGATGAACTCCTGGGACGACCAGAATGTGCGCGATGCGCTGGCCGCGAACGGCCGCAAGAAGATCGTCGTCGCCGGTTTGTGGACCGAAGTGTGCAACACCACCTTTGCCCTGTGCGCAATGCTGGAAGGCGACTACGAGATCTACATGGTGGCCGATGCCTCCGGTGGTACCTCGCTGGACGCCCACAAGTACGCCATGGACCGCATGGTGCAGGCCGGCGTCGTGCCGGTGACCTGGCAGCAGGTCATGCTGGAATGGCAGCGCGATTGGGCCCGCCAGGAAACCTATGACGCCGTGACCTCCATCGCCAAGGAGCACTCGGGTGCCTACGGCATGGGCATCGATTACGCCGTCACGCATGTCCATAAGCTGGCCGAGCGCGTCAAGCATGGCGAACGCATCGGCCCCAATCCCGCCAAGTAAGGCGGAAACCGCTCTTTACGAGGCCATCATGATCGAGCGCCGCGCCCTTCCCAACCTTCAGGCTACCGGTCGCGACCTACCCGCCGCGAGGCCGGGCTTTCCCCCGGCGAAAAGCCCGCGGCCGGTGCGGACTGGCTGGGGGGCGCTGCGCGCCTGGCGCGACGAAACGATCGCGCCAGGCGCGGGATCTGCCGCCGTGACGCAGACGGACGTGGAGATCATCACTTGCGTCCGCGAAGGTGTCCTGACCCACGAGGACGACCTGGGGAACCGCGGCCGCGCGCGGGCCGGAGACGTGCAGGTGATGAGCGCGGGCAGTGGCCTGACTTACGCCGAGTTCAACATGGAAAGCGAGCCCGCGCGTGTTCTGCGGGTCTGGATCGAGCCGGACCAGCGCGGATCGCTGCCCAGTTGGGGGAGGAAGTCCTTTCCCTGCCCGGAAGGCGGGGGTGGTTTCGTGACGTTGGCGAGCGGCATCGGCGGCGACGACGACGCGCTGCCGATACGCGGCGATGCGCGTGTGCTGGCCGTGGCGTTGAAAGCGGGCGAGACCGCGACGTATCGGTTCGCGCAGGGGGCGCGCCGCGGATTTCTCGTGGCATCCAAAGGGCGGCTGAACGTCAACGATGTGCGGATCGAACCGGGGACGGGCGCGGCGATCCGCAATGAGGCGGATGTACGCGTGACCGCCCTGGACGATGCCGAGGCATTGTTGATCGACACCCGTGCGTGAGCGCCGGGGCAATAGCGGTTGTTTATGGATTCGATAGTCGTCGGCGAATAGTAATCCGCCATTAGTGTGGAAAATGGAAGGATGAATTTCGGTCATGAGGGTTTATCCCTAGGTCTTGGAAGCGCAGAATGCATTTCATCGGGAACAGCAACGGACATCGCGAACTTCCCAACCGAACGAAATCGCGATGTACGACCCGGATCACTTAACCAGGACTAGGAGTACTGCCATGCAAGCCAAGACCATCGTTTCCGCTCTGATTCTTTCCTTCGC
>NZ_JBMQQZ010000071.1:0-14539 GCF_057362025.1 Bordetella sp.
GCCAGCAGCACCTGCCCACGCCGGGCGTTGACGAACACGGCCAACCTGAGGTCGTTGGTTCCATTCAATGCCTGGGGATCGAGATGCGTCGTCGCCTCGGCCTGCGCCAGCGGCATCACTTGGACATGAGGCTCGCCGGCATACCGGCTGGCCAGGCAAGCGTGCAGGCGTTCGCCGTCGACGCCGGCCGGCAGCAGGCGCAGCTCGATGGGCACCGTCAGCACGATCCCCTGCCGATACGCGCCATAGGCCGGCACGAAGAAGGGCCGGTGCTCCAGATCCGCATGCAGTTGCATCTCTGGTGTGTGCTTGTGTTCCAGTGCCAGTCCATACACCTGGGAAGGCGCCACGGACGGCGATGCGCCCGCCTCGTGGGCCTCGATCGCCGCCCTTCCCCCGCCCGAGTATCCGGAGATCGCCGAGACGGCCACCGGATAGTCGCGGGGCAACAGGCCGGCCTGCACCAGCGGCCGCAGCAGGGCGATCGCCCCGGTCGGGTAGCAGCCTGGATTGGTGACACGCGCCGCCTGGGCGATGCGCCGCGCCTGTCCCGCAGCCATCTCCGGAAACCCATAGACCCAATCCGGCTGGGTACGGTGCGCCGAGCTCGCGTCGATCACCCGCACGTTCGGATTCTCGATAAAGGCCACCGCCTCGCGCGCGGCCGCGTCAGGCAGGCACAGGATCGCGATGTCGCAATCGTTGATCGCCTGCGCGCGACGCCGGGCGTCCTTGCGTTCCGCGGCGGGCAAGGTGATCAGCCGCAAATCGCCGCGGTCCCGCAGGCGGTCGTGGATCTGCAACCCGGTCGTGCCCTGGTCGCCGTCGATGAATACGGTGGGAAGATTCATGGCTTCGCGCCCTCGCGTTGTATGTGCCTATGGGATTGCCGTATATTCACCCCGATCCGAAAATAGGAAAACTTGAATTTCCTGATCGACAGATGCAGGAATTCTGAACAAGGATGACCGATGCGCGAGATCAGCCTGGACCGCCTGCGCACGCTCGTGGCGATTGCCGACCACGGGTCCTTTGCCGCCGCCGCGCGGCTGCTGCACCTGGCGCCTCCCACGGTCAGCCTGCATATCGCCGAGCTCGAACGCCGTATCGGCACCGCTTTGCTGTCCCGCCGGCGGGGCAACGTGCGGCCATCGGCGGCGGGGGAAATGCTGGTGGAACGGGCGCGCCGGCTGCTGTCCGAAGTCGAATCCACGCTGGACGACGTCAGCCGTCAAGTACAGGGCTTGGCCGGGCGCGTTCGGCTGGGCGCCTCCACCGGCGCCATCGCGCATCTATTGCCACAGGCGGTGGAACGGCTGCGCAAGCACCATCCGGATATCGAAGTGCAGATCGCCGTGCTCACATCGCAGGAAACGCTGGCGCGCCTCGCGCAGGGCAAGCTGGACGTGGGCCTGGTCGCCCTGCCCCAGGCGCCGGTCGCCGGCCTGTCCATCCGGGCGTGGCGCCGCGATCCGGTGATGGCGTTCCTGCCCTCCGCCTGGCGTGCCCCGGCCCGCGTCACGCCGGCGTGGCTGGCGGTACGACCGCTGATTCTCAACGACGCCAGCACCCGCCTGTCGCGGCTGACATCCGAATGGTTCGCGGTGGGCGGCTACCGGCCGGCGCCGCGCATCGAGCTGAACTACAACGACGCCATCAAAAGCCTCGTCGCGGCGGGCTATGGTGCCGCGCTGCTGCCGCACGAGGCGGGGGCGCAGCAGCCGGATACGCGGATCGCCCTGCGCCCGCTACGTCCCGCCCTCTGGCGCGAACTTGGCATCGCCCATCGCGCCGGGCCCGCCGAACGCGCGACGCAGCACGTGCTGGACGCGCTGTGGGAGTTGAAAGGACGAGGCGAAGGGTGACCGGCTCCGGCGGACCGGCGGCTCGCGCGGTGTGCGGCAGGCATCAGTGCGACGAAACATAATCCAATCGGGCGGGTTCCGGCGGCATGGCGAACCCTTCCCGCATCCGCTTCGTTTCGGCGGCGGGGGTCAGCCCGAAGAGCCGCTTGAACTCCCGATTGAACTGTGAAGGGCTCGCATATCCGACGGCATGGCTGGCGGCCTCCGCGGTCATTCCCTGGCGCACCATCAGCAAACGTGCCTGGTGCAGGCGGGTGGACTTCACGTACTGCATGGGCGACGTGCGCGTGATGGTCTTGAAGTGGCTGTGGAAGGTGGGCACGCTCATGCCCGCCTCATGGGCCAATTGCCCGAGGTCCAGCGGCTGCGCATAGGCGTTGTGGATACGGCGCAGCGCCTTGCCGATTTTCCCGAACTGGCCCTGCATGGCCAAGGCGGAGCGCATCGCCTTGCCCTGCGCGCCTGTCAGGACGCGGAAATACAGTTCCCGCACCAGGGCGGGTCCCAGGATCGCGGCGTCGAGCGGCCGATTCATCGCATCCAGAAAGCGCATCACCGAGGCCCGCAACGGCGCGTCCATGCGACTGGACATCATGCTCTGGGGAACTTCTTCGGGCGCCGGCGTCCCCTGCTGATCGATCTGCATCGTCAACTCGGCGGCCAGGCGGAAGTCCAGATGCATGTAGATGGCCAGCAGCGGCCGCTGCGGCGTGCCCTCGGATTCCATCGTAAACGGCACCGGCACGGACACCGCCAGATAGTGCTGTTCGTCGTACAGGTAGACCTCGCCGCCGAAGAAGCCGCGCTTGCGGCCCTGGCAAACGATGACGATGCCAGGGTCGTACAGGACAGGGACGCGCGACAGCGGGCGATCCGAACGCAGGATGCGCACATCGGGCAGCGCCGTCAGGTTGTATCCCTCGTCGGGCGCCAAGGCACGCACCAAGGCGGCCATGCGCTGCTGCTCGTCGCGCGGCCGGGCCTGGCGATTTCGTTCACCTTCGCGCAAGGTCATAGGAATAGGCAAGGAAATCAGAATTTCCGCCCTGATAAGGGTAGCTGCAAAATAATAATGTACAAGCTTTCCAACATTCATCGGAGCTTCCCCATGTCATCCGTCAAGACTCTGCTCATTACCGGCGTCAGCAGCGGCTTCGGCCGGGCCCTGGCGCGGGCGGCGATCGCCGCCGGCCATCGTGTCGTCGGTACGGTGCGCAGCGAACAGGCGAAGCAGGATTTCGAAGGTCTCGCCCCCGATAACGCGACAGGCTACGTGCTGGACGTCACCGACTTCGATTCCATCGCCGGCGTGGTAGCCGACATCGAAGCGGCCGTCGGGCCTATCGATGTCCTCGTGAACAATGCGGGCTACGGCCACGAAGGCGTCATGGAGGAATCCCCGCTGGCGGATATGCGCCGGCAATTCGACGTCAACGTCTTTGGCGCCGTCGCCATGACCAAGGCAGTGCTGCCCTATATGCGCGCGCGCCGGCGCGGACACATCCTGAACATCACTTCGATGGGCGGCTTCGTCACCATGCCGGGCATCGCGTACTACTGCGGCAGCAAGTTCGCGCTGGAGGGTATCTCCGAGGCGCTCGGCCAGGAGGTGAAGCCTTTCGGCATCCACGTCACGGCTGTAGCGCCGGGTTCGTTCCGCACGGATTGGGCCGGCCGCTCCATGGCGCGCACGCCGCGCTCGATTGCCGACTACGATGCGCTATTCGATCCGATCCGCAAAGCCCGCGAGGAAAAGAGCGGCAAGCAGCTGGGCGATCCGGAGAAAGCGGCCCATGCCATGCTGGCTGTTATCGGAAGCGACGCACCGCCGGCGCATCTGCTGCTGGGCAGCGACGCGCTAAAGCTGGTGCGGCAGAAGCTGGCGGCGTTGACGGACGAACTCGATGCATGGGAAGCGGTCACGCGTTCGACGGACGGCTGACGCCCCTCTCCCCAACCACGGCACGGCGGCGGTCGATGCGGCATGCCGCGCGCGCCCACGCGCGCCGGCCGCTCGAACGGGCCAGCACCGAGGCCCAGAGGGTAACGACCGCGCTGGCGTTCACCTGCTCAAGCCTTCGACCGGATGGTGTAGTCGGCCATTACGGACCAATCCTTGTTTCCGCCCCCGGCCTCGACCGCTTCGGCCATCCGGCGATGCACGGCCTCCAGCATCGGCAGCCGCCGCCCCTGCTCTTGCGCCGCCGCGTCGGCAAGCCGCAAATCCTTCAACCCCAGCGTGGCCTTGAACCCGGCCTCGTGCCGGTCCTGGATGATGTGGGACGAATAGACCTGATAGGAACGGCTGCCGAACAGCGTGTTCAGAATCAAATCGAAGAAGCGCTCCCGTCCCAATCCGTTGGATTCGGTCAGTACCACGGCTTCGGCCATTGCTTCGATCGCCATCGCGATCATCATGTTGCAGGCGATCTTGGCTGCGTGAGCCATGGGCGGCTGGTCGCCCATGTCCCAGATCCGCTTGCCGATGACTTCCAGTGCCGGTCTCGCTTTCCCGGTCGCCGCCGGCGCGCCGGCCAAAAGGATATTGAGTTCGCCTTTGGCCGCGACATCCGGGCGTCCAAGAACGGGCGCGGCCACATAGTCGATCCCCGCGGCGCGGTGGCACTCCACCAGTTCGCGCGCGAATTCCAGGGAAATCGTCGAGCACACCACATGCACCAGGCCGGGCCGGGCCTGCGACAGAAGGCCGGGGTCGAGCAGGACACCGCGGATCGCCGCGTCGTCGGACAGCATCGTCAACACCACCTCGGCCTGCAAGACCTGCGCGGGCGTCTGCGCCACGCGTACGCCCTCCACATGCCCGCCCGACCGATTCCAGGCGATGACCGCGTGGCCCGCGGCGGCGAGATTGCGGGCAATCTCCTTGCCCATTGCGCCTAGCCCGATGATTCCGATTTCCATAAGCGACTCCTGGTGTATGGCCAATATATATATCGATCGGTACATTACTTGTGCGGCACAGGGGCTGTCAACGACTTATGTATTAATTGGTATATTTATCCCAACAATTCTCGTGGATACTGACATGGCGGTGATGGGACGCCCCCGGACCTTCGACCGGGACAAGGCAATAGAAGAAGCGATGCAAGTCTTCTGGCAGAACGGCTACGAATCGACGTCGCTGAGCCAGCTGAAGGCAGCAATCGGAAACGGCATTTCCGCACCAAGCTTTTATGCGGCCTTCGGTTCCAAGGAAGCGCTGTTCCAGGAATGCGTACAGCGCTACCTATCGACGTATGCGCGGGTCACGGAAGGTCTTTGGGACGCTGCCCTTGCGCCGCGCGACGCCATCGAATCTACGCTACGCAATTCGGCAAGGATGCAGTGCGAACGCGGACATCCCAAGGGCTGCATGGTCGGTCTCGGTGTCATGAGCGCGCCGTCCCCGGAACACTCGGAAGTCACGGCGCGGTTGACGCAGTCGCGGGCGCGCACGCGGGCCGGTATCACCCACTGTGTGCAACGGGCGGTCGATAACGGCGAGTTGCGGGCCGACACCGACGTCCGCGCCCTGGCCACCGTGTTCGATGCCTTCCTGCTGGGCCTGTCCACCCTGGCGCGCGACGGTGTTCGTCACGGCACCATGGAAGCCGCCATCACGCAGGTCATGGCGGCCTGGGATGCGGTCATCGCGCCCCCCTCCAGCCGAACCCACGGTGGGTCGTGATCCGGGAGTCTCAATTCCTGAGACGAGCCGCAAATTCTGGTCTGGCGCCCGGGTATCGCCAAGGACAGAATGTCCGTAAGGGGCGAGAAGGGAAACGAAGCCCCATCAACACTCTCCGGGGAAAATCCATGCGTTTCTCATTCCGCCCAGCCTCCGCATGCGCCGTTGGCCTCTTGGCTTGCCTGAGTATCCTGACCGCGGATGCCAGGGCCGACCGCCTCGACGACATCATGTCGCGCGGTGTCGTCCGGGTCGGCATCATGACCGACTACCCGCCGTTCGGCACCGTCGACCAGCAGATGAAGCCGCAGGGCTACGACATCGACATGTCGGCGTTACTGGCGAAGGCCTGGAACGTGCGAGTGGAGTTCGTTCCCGTGACCGCGCCCAACCGCGTTCCCACGCTGCAAACAGGAAAGGCCGACATCATGCTCAATATCGGCCGCAGCGAAGAACGCGCGAAGATCGTGGACTTCACCCAACCTTATGCACCTTATTTCATCGGCATTTATGGCAAGCCCGGCACCGCGCCTATCGGTGGCTTGAACGACTTGAGCGGAGTCTCCGTCGCGGTCACCAAAGGTGCCATCGAAGACCGCCTCCTGACCGAACAGGCCAGGACCGCCATACTCAAGCGCTATGACGACAACGCCAGCACCATAACCGCCTTTTTCAGCGGCCAGGCCAACACGATGGCGATCGGAAATGTCATTGCCCTTGCGCTACGCCAGAAAGGCTCGCCGGCTTTCGAGCAAAAACTGATTCTGCTCAACTCCCCCGTACATGCCGCCGTGCCCAAGGGCGAGAAGCGCCTGCTCGACAAGATGAACGCCTTTTTATCCGGCATCAAGGCGGACGGCCACCTGAACGCAATCTCGGAAAAATGGATGCAACAGCCGCTTCCGCGGGACATCCTGCAAGCCAAGGCAAAGTGAGGGCAATAGCGCTTCAGGCCCGCATGAGCAGACGGCGACGTATGAAGTCCGCCGCCCGCTGACCGGTCAATACCTCGGACCACAGATCGGCGGCGAGCTGCTGATGCAGGCGCAGCGCTTCGGCATCCTGCGAGATCGTTCCGACCCCACGCCAGACATTCAACTGCGGGCCCACTCGAAACGGGCTCGTCAACGCGAAAGTGGCGTCGGACTGACGGATCACGGAGAAACTGGTAGTGGGCAGGCGATCAAACAGAATGCCGATCTGGACCCCGATGGGCGGCGACTCCAGCAACTGCGCCACGCGCTCCAACTCGTGCCGCACCATGTCGCGATGCGCATGCCTGACCAGGGGGTCGGTATCCGCGTCATCCAGCCCTTGTTCCGTGAATTGCACCAGTTCGGGCAACGAAAGCACATTCGTTATTGCGGGACGCCGCTTCAGGTATTGGGTTTTGCGCAGCGTGAGTATCGACATGAGCGCGTCAATGTCGGTTCGCGCGCGTGCCGAACGCCGAGTCGCCGCATCCCGGGCGGCCAAGGCCTTTTTCAGCGAAACATCGTACTCGTCGGATGTGAGCAGATAAACGATGGGACCGAACGCCGCAAAAATATGCTCGGCGCGCGCCTCGATCTGCCGCAGCCGCTCGAAATAGGCAAGGGCCGATGACACATACTCAACCCCAACGCCGAGCAAAGTTTCCATCGGCACATCGAGCAACCTCGAAACGCGCGACAGCACATCCAGCCGGCCGATGCCCTGCGCCTCCATGCGGTAGACCGAAGCGCGCGAGACATTCAGCCGGGCGCCCAACGCCTCCGCGCTGAGGCCGGCGCCAATCCGGTACGCGCGCAGGCGGAGGCCGATTTCCAACAACTTCGAATTCATATCCGCAGGTCCTTTTGCCCGCACCGGGACAGCGACGATCTCACCAGACGCGACGGTTGTGCCCTTGCCGAAGCTTGTAATGCAAGTCATGTTGAAAGTAAATCCATGTTCCTACCAAGAGAGCCATCATGCTTGACCTGATCATCACCGGAGGCCACGCGGTCATCGGAGACGAGGTCGTGCGGGCCGACATCGCGGTCGACGCCGGACGCATCGCGGCCATCGGGGAGCTTTCGGGCTTGCCTGGCGCCCGCACCGTCATCGACGCAACCGGCCTTCATGTCCTGCCTGGTGCCATCGATTGCCATGTCCACTTCCGGGATCCGGGTTGGACCTATAAAGAGAACTGGCGGACGGGATCCGCCGCCGCTGCCGCGGGGGGCGTGACGACCGTCATGGATATGCCGAACACGGACCCTCCGACGGCAAACCCGGATGCGCTGGCGCGCAAGCGCGACCGAGCCGCTTCCCTGTCCCTGGTGGATTGGGGGCTGTACGGCGTGCTCGATAGCAGCAGCCTGCGGCATCTGCAGGCACTGGTCGCCGATGGTATCGCCGGCTTCAAGTGCTTCATGACGGAAAGCACCGGCGACCTCGAATCCCCGGACGATGGCGTGATCTACGAAGGGCTGGAGCGACTCGGCCAGCTGGGCGTGCGATGTTCCGTGCACGCGGAAAACGCCGCCATCATGCAGCATCGGCGGCGCCAATTCATGGAGGCGGGCCGGACCGACGCCAGGGCGCACGAGGAATCCCGTCCGGAGGTCTGCGAAGTCGAGGCAATCGGCAGGGTCTCCGCGCTGGCACAAGCGGCGCGCGCGCGAGTACACATTGCTCATGTAAGCTCCGCCGGCGGCGTGAACGCTATCCGACGGGCCAAGGCGCAAGGGCTGGACATGACCGCCGAGACATGCCCGCAGTATCTGCTCTTCGGCCTTCCGGAGATCGACGCGCTCGCCGGCATGGTAAGGGTAAATCCCCCGATTCGGGGCGGCGCGCACGCCGACGCCCTCTGGAAGGGGCTGCTCGACGGCACCATCGGGATGATCGCGACAGACCACGCGCCTCATACCGAAGAGGAAAAAAGCAATCCGGATATCTGGAAATGCTGCCGAGGCATGATCGGACTCGAGACCCAGATGCCCGTCATGCTGACCGAGTCGCAGCGCGGCCGGATGAGTCTTGCCGAGTACGTGCGCTGGAGCGCGCTCGCTCCTGCGCTGGCATGGGGTCTGTACCCGCGCAAGGGACACATCGGTGTCGGTGCCGACGCCGACTTCGCGATCGTGGATCTGGATGGAAGACACCGGATAGACCAATCGGCGCTTCATTCTCTCAACCGGATTTCTCCCTGGCATGGACGCCTGGTCACCGCCCGGCCAGTACATACGCTGGTGCGAGGAGAGCCGGTCATGTGGAATCGGCGTGTGGTCGGCAAACCCGGGTGGGGCAAGCCGGTAGCGCCGGATTGGCGCGGATCCAACCATGGATGAATCCAACGCCGCCTTGCGTCGTGTGTGCCTGTGGGCCACAGCCACAAGCCTGCATGACATCCCTGCCGACGTGGTAGTCCGTATCGGCGCGGTCGCCGCCGATACGATTGCCTGCGCCCTGGCGGGTTCCCACGACGCCGAACTGCTTGACTGGGCCGGTTCGCCATCCGGCATGGACCTCGATGGCGAATGCACAGTGCTTGGATGGCCGGGATCGCGGCTGCCGCGGGGCCAGGCTGCCGCGCGCAATGCCATCTGCGCGAACTGGCAGCAACTCGATGAAGGTCATCGCCACCTGATGTGCCACGCCGGCATATATTGCGTACCGGCCGCGCTGGCGGAATGCGAGGCCGAAAACCGCAGCGTGCAGTGCTTTTTGCGCGCCGTTGCCCTGGGTTACGAGATCACTTGCCGGCTGGCCCGGGCCTGGACGTCCGCCGCGGCCCCGCTCCATCCCCACTCTTTGTGGAGCACATTCGGCGCCACCGCCACGCTTGGACTGCTGCGCGGCTTTTCCGGTGAGCGCTTGTTCGAGGCTCTGCTGCATGCCGCCTCGGTAGCCGCGCCAAGGCACTTCGCCATCGTGACAGACGGTGGATTGGCCGCAAACCTTTGGGTGGGAATGGGCGTGGACCACGCCTTCACCTGCGTGGAATGGGTCACGAAGCGCCTTAGCGCGGCCGGGAGCGCCTTGAAGCGGCTGAGCGAACTACTGCGGGCGCAGATGGACGCCTCGGCTTGCTCGGACGACCTGGGTCTGTCATGGGCGGTTCGCGACAACTATTTCAAGACGCTTCCCTGCGCCGGGCAGAGCCACGCCGCGTTGGAAGCGCTATTGCAAGCGCGCGCGAGCCTGGCGAAGGACGGCGTCGTGTCGTTCGACGAGAACGTCCAGATCGATGCACAGGTCCACGATTTCGGTTTGAACATGGGACAACGCATTGTCGCGACCAGTCTGGCGGCCCGCTTTTCCATTCCTCATCTACTTGCGGTCGCCTGGCTCCATGGCCGGACCGATGCCCAGGCTTTGGGGCCGGAGTACCTGCACGATGTCCAGGTGGCACGACTACGGAATACTGTTCGACTGCGCTTGCTGCAGCCCGCCTTGCCGGCGCCTCATCACCGTGCCGCGCGCGTCACTGTATACGCGGGCCACAATCTTCTCGGGCAAGGCTTCTGCCTATCGCCCCAGGGCAGTCAAGACCGACCGTTCACGATTGCTGACGTGGCGCGGAAATGCCTGTCACTGGCAGCGAGCCGTCATTCCAGGCTGCTCGAAGTCCTGTTGAATCTGCCCGCTTGCCTACAGGACATCCAGGCCATCGAACTGCGAAAGATGTTGCCGGACTGAATCGCGGGACAGGCGGGGTCGGCACTGTTACTCTGATCGCATTCCTGCAGACCCGCTCCCCCCGGGGCGGCAGGCGTTATGGCGGACCTCGCACCATGCTCAACCTATTGCTCCAAACCACGATCGAAACGGACCCGGACGATTGGAATATCGCGCGCTTCAGCCGCCTGGCATCCTTTCTCTCGGAACAGCGGGATAACGACGGCCGGCCGGCCTTCCGGGTAACGGCGCGCGACCGTTCGTCCCGAACGGCACCGGATCCCGTGCTGTCGACCCTGCACGATTCCGATTTCGACCAACTCTGGCTGTTCGCGGTGGACACCGGGGATGGCCTGACGCCAGAGGATTGCGAGGGGATCGGGCGATTCCGGCGCCGCGGCGGCGGTGTCCTCCTGACGCGCGACCATATGGACCTGGGCAGTTCGCTCTGCAATCTCGGCGGCATCGGTGAAGCGCATCACTTCCATAGCCGCAACTGCGAGCCCGACAGCAGCCGCCACTGCGTCGACAACCCCGACTCGGGAAAGATTTCCTGGCCCAACTACCACTCCGGCGCCAACGGCGATTTCCAGCGCGTGCATCCGGTCGGTAGCGTCCATCCCGTGCTAAGGGACGAATCGTCGCCGGACGGCGCGCTCCAGTACCTGCCCGCACATCCGCATGAAGGCGGCGTCAGCGCGCCGCCGGGCGGCGCAAGCAGCCGGGTCATCCTGGAAGGACAGAGCACCGCCTCGGGAAGGCGCTTCAATATCGCCGTGGCGTTCGAGCGCTCCGAGGACGGCGGGAGGGCCATCGCGCAGTCGACCTTCCATCATTTCGCCGACTACAACTGGGATCCCGCAGCCGGCTGTCCCTCCTTCGTCACCGAGCCGGCAGGTGACGGGATGATTCGAGTTCCCGAAGCCATGCGTTCGACGCAGCAATACGTTCGCAATGTCGCCTTTTGGCTGAACTCCTGAACCGCATTCCGCCGATCCGCCACATCCACCCTACCCGTTCTAAGGGATGGGGCATTGTGAACGGCAATCCGTCTTCCGTAACGGCGCTGAGAATTCGGCACGACAGTCCAGGCTTTGGAACCGATTCGGCACGACCGTTATCCTGACGACACGGGCGGCCTCAGCAGCTCCATCAGGTTCAACGCGTTGGGCACCGCCTGACCGCGAGCCGTGTTATCGAAGATGCACCACACCTGCTTGCTCCGCTGGTGCGCGAGACGCATTTGGGTCGCGACGGCTTCAAGAAATCTATCGTCATACGCCGAATAGTACATATCGGGCGCGCCGTGCAAACGCCGTTCGCGGGTAATGGCGCGTGGGATCTTCACGCTGAATCGGAAGGCATCCGGGACGCTATCCGCCCACCGCGCATAGGTCTTGGCTTGATGCGAGCGATAGAACGAGGAATTGATCTCGACACAGGAAAACACCCGCGCATACCGCTCTAGGTGGCTGCCTTCCCCCGGGAAGCGTTCCGCGCAGCCGGGGGGAAGCGTCCAGCCGGCACATCCGACGCGTACTGAAGAACCTTGTCTTGCAGCCATTTGCCCGTTCCATTCGGCTCCGTGGCGGCTCGACCCGTCGGGTCGGCCCGATGATTGCGCCCGCTTGACAAAAGCCGGCGCCCTACGCCGGCAAGAGCCCCGCTGCCCGGTAGCTGGCGATCATCGCATCGAAGAGCTTTATGTCGGAACGGCCTCGCGCCATCAGTTGGGCGCCGGCGATCGCGGCGAATATGGCGGACGCTCGTTTCTTGGCATCCCTGCTTCCGACAATTCCGGCCGCGACGAGATGCTTCTGAAGCCAGGCGACATTGACGTCGGAAAATGCCTGGACCTCTTTCTTCACCGGGTCCGGCAGATCGTCGTATTCGGCGGCCATGAAGCTGCACAGGCACATGCGATTGTCGCTCTCCAAGGCCTTGCGGAAGGTCTCGGGATATCTGCGCAGGCAATCGGCCGGATCCGGGAACTTCGCGGACAACGCTTCCAATGCAATCGCCGAATCTTCCCAATAACGCCTCGCGACCGCGGCCGCAAGGTCGGCCTTGCTCGGGAAATGGTGATAGAGGCTGGCTGCCTTCATGCCGACCTCTTCGGCCAGGCTGCGAAGGTTCAAGCCGCCGTAGCCGTGCGCCTGCGCGATCTTTGTTGCGACCGATAGGATGCGGTCGCTGGAACTGGTACTTGCCCGGTTCTCCACGAATCTCCCCTGGGTAAGGCCTTGGCGACACGTAGTATAGCGAGCCGAGCCTGGCCGCTCAGGGGTGCTTCCAAAGGGTCATCTTCACTCGATTGCACGGCCGGCAAATGCCGGTTGGCTCCGCACACTGGGGCGCTTCTTCATTCTTTCGTACCACGCCAATAGCGCCGTGCATGCTTCGGGGATCGGCAGCTCGACGATCGCGGCGAAGACCAACCCGCCGATGACCGTGATATCGGCCATCGAGAATGCGTCGCCGGCGACATAAGGCCGGCTTTTCAGCACCGCGTCGAAGTAGTGCATGCCGCGCACGGCCTTGTCCCGCTGCCGGAATCCCCATTCGGGGTTCTGGTACAGCTCGACCTGCGGTCCCAGCCCGGCCGTCCCGTGATGGAAGTACACACTGATAGCGTCAAGCATCTCCAGCTCGGCGCGCTTGCTCATCATGTGGATCAGGCCTTTCTCCAGGGGCGTCCGGCCGGTCAGCGTGGGATTGCCGTCCAGGCCATCCAGATACTCCGTAATGGCGGTGCACTCCGCGATGCAGGTGCCGTCAGCGAGCTCCAGCACCGGCAACGTACCCGAGTAGTTCTTGTCCGCGATGAACTCGGGATTTTTGTGTTCCCCTTTGTACAAATCGACCATCACGAACCGAGCCCGCGATTGCAAGCCCTTTTCCGCAAGCGCGATGCGAACCCGGGTTGGGTACGGTCCCTGCGGAAAGTCATAGATCGTCATCGTCGACGGTTGGTCTCCACCGACACGCTTCACAACGGTACTCATTGGTTTTCTCTCCAAGGTTGGTTCGCAAGAATGGAACCGCATATTGCAGCCTACCTAACGTACGTTAGGTAGGCGAACGATATGCTGCCGGCCGGCGGTTGTCAATCACACCGCGTCGAGATGGTTTTCATCCCACGGTGGCGCCAGGGTCGCGATTCGTGCAGCGGTTTTCCGTATGATTGGACAAGATCGTTCGCTTGGCGGCACATCGGCCAAGTGCTTTGCCCGACATGCCCATCAAGCCAGGAGATCGGCGCAAGCGCATTTATCCCCAGGCCGTCTGTACGACGCATGGCCGGCTTTTCCAGGACGCACCGCCCTATCTCATCGAAGCCCCGTATGCACGCAACCCGTTCCTCGCGGACGCAGCCCCGCACCGACCCTACCCAGAAGTTCTGGCGCGATCCGGCCATGCCTTTCGTCGAAAGCCGGCGGGCGTGCCACAGCCGGGCCTGCTACCGCCCGCATCACCATCCGACCTTTTCCATCGGCGCGGTCGACGGGGGCCGTAGCGTCTTCACCGGCGCACCCAACGGCCCGGTGGAACTGCTGGTCGGCACGCTGGTGTTCGTACCGGCCGAACGTGTTCATGCCTGCAACCCAGTGCGCGACGCTGCCTGGAGCTACCAGATGCTGCACCTGGACGCGGACTGGCTGCGGGCTGTCCGTCAGGAGTATGCCCGGACCGATTCGATCGACAACGAACCTGTGCGCATCGTCATCGCGCCAACGATCTACGCGCGCTTCTGCCAGCTCAACGCGCTGTTGTTTTCCGAAACGAGCACGCGCGATAAAGAAGCCGCGCTGATCGAATTCATCGGTGACTGCGACACCGAACAGGGCTTGCGCATCGAAGCCCCGAGCGTCCCGTCGCGGCTGGCCAGACAGATCCGGCCGGCGCTGGATAGCCTGCGCGCCGCACCGGCGGCGGGCATCGCCCTGAGCGAGCTGGCGCGGCTCGCCCGCATGAGCCGCTATCAAGTGATTCGTGCCTTTCGCGCTGTCACCGGCATGACGCCGCACGCCTGGCAGTTGAACCTGCGCATCAACCTGGCCAGGGAGCGGATGCGGCAGGGAGACAGCCTCTCCGACGTGGCCCAACACCTGGGCTTCGCCGATCAAGCCCACTTCCAGCGCGTCTTCAAGGCACACACGGGCGTGACGCCCGGCCGTTTCCGCGCATAGCCGGACGCGGCGCGGCTGCAATTTCCTTCAATACATAAGGCGCGGCGCCCGGCACACTGCGTGGGAAAACTCGCACATATGCCCTGAATGCAGCAGTTCCTGATGATCGCCGCGGCGCATTTCCTGGCGCTGCTTTCCCCCGGCCCGGA
>NZ_JBMQQZ010000072.1:0-60009 GCF_057362025.1 Bordetella sp.
CGGATGGTGCCGATTGTGAGCGCCTAGGCGCAACGGTTCGGAGCCGCCGGCGGTCCATTGGCCCAAGGTATCCAGTTCCGCGCTTATCTCGTAGCTGGTCGTTGCTTCGTTGAGCGCGATAAAGCGGCCGCCATGCTGGATAATGTTCACGAAGGCGCCGTTTTTCAGGAACGATGGCGCTTCTCCCGGTAGGAATAGGCCGCGATCGACAGGCACAGGATGCGCGAAGCTTCCAAAGACGGCCCTGCCGGCCCGGCGCTCGACCATCAGGCTTTGCGTTTTCACGAAACGATTGCAATAACGGGCCTTTCCGTCTTCGATATAGACGGCATGAATCATGCCATCGCCGTCGAGCGGATAGGTGTAGCCGATAGGCTTGAACTCCGGGTTGGGTCCGTTGCGCATGTAGACGCCGCGCAAGTCGGCGGGAATCTTCCCCGAACTCACTCGAAGATCGTGTGCGTCGACCTCGCGCTGCACCGGAAGGAAGTTCCCGCTAAGATGCGGATCGTCGTAAGTCCAGGGCACATCGACTCCCTCGTCGGCCCGGGCCAGAGGCCACAGGGCATGGCTGCCGATAAGCGCGGCCCCGCTGGCGGCCAGATGGTGAAACGCGCGGCGTGTGAGTGGTGGCGACATGATGGTCCCCAAGAAAATGGACACAGTCTTCTCGCGCTCGGCACCGCCGGCGCATGTCAGCGTGTACGAATCAGCTATTGGCCTTCCAAAGCGGGATACTGCTCGACGTATTCCTCATCCAGGCAACCGTAGTACTTAACGGTTCGAGCAACCAGGTCCACGTCGTAGCGGACAACACCTGCGCGCCACGCAGCCTCGAGAAATTCCGGAAACGTGCTCTCTCCTGCCTGGTCGGTCCGCAGCGCCTTTACGAGCGCATGCCTATCGAATGCCGGTACGTCTGCCGCGCCTGTCACCAGCGGCGTTCCCTGCATGACCACCGGCCCATCCTGAGTCAGATACAGGCTCTGGCATGCCGGTAAGAACCATATGTTCCGCACGACGCCCGCTCGACGAAGGGTATCGGCCAGGTATGGAAACCCGCCCACTTTAGGTCTGTCGATCACGGCCCGCTGCTGCGCGGATTTCAGATTCTCTATCGCCTTGCTCATTGCCATTCCTCCTATTGCGGAAGCGGTGGTGCGAGAACGTGTGGAGGAGGCATGGCTTTCCATGGAAACTACTGTCGTTTCCATGGAGTGGATTGTCAAGGTTGATTGTCAAGGTCGTCACGTGGACAAAAAAATTGGGAGATCTCACATGTGAGGTGAGTGCCCGCGACGGATTACTGATTTTGGGTGACGACCGTGCTTTCCCGAATATGGGTGGACGGCTGGTTGGCCGGGGACGCGAATTGGAATACGCCAGTAGCCACTAACGCGTGTCACGCTGCCGTCACTCACCGACGCGAGCTGGCGCTGCCAAGCCTCGGCATCGGCAGCTGGAGCCGACGGTGTGGTATCTCTGCATCGAGGTCGTTGATGCTCTGGATATCGCGTGGGAAAAGCTTGTAGCATCGAGCGACTTCAGCTGCCGGCGGCGGATTCCGCCCGGGCGTTCCTGCGCAGGATATCGGCCGGTACACCGTACGTCCGGACGAACGCGCGCCGCATCCGTTCCCGGTCCGAAAAACCCGTTTCCTGCGCGACCACGTTGATCGTATGGCGGCCTTGCTCGATCATGAATCGGGCTGCTTCCAGACGAAGCTGTTCGACAGCTTTGGCGGGCGACTGACCCGTCTCGGCCACGAATGCGCGGCTGAACTGGCGAGGACTGAGGTTCGCCACTTCCGCAAGCTCTTCGATGGTGAGGGGATTGCGCAGGTTACGGCGAATGTGCGCGAGGACCAGTTCGATCCGATCGGATTTCGGCGTCATATCCAGCAGTGCGGAATGCTGCAGCTGACCGCCCAGTCGACGCTGATTCATGACGAGCAGTCTGGCAACCATTTTTGCGGCATCGGGGCCGAGGTCGTTGTCGAGCAACGCCAGGGAAAGGTCGATGCCCGCCGTCATTCCCGCCGAAGTCCAGAACGGACCATCGTTGACGAATATGCGGTCTTCTTCTATGCGGACATTCGGGAAACGCACCCTGAATTCGGACGCGTGCGCCCAATGCATGGTGGCGCGTCTACCATCCAGTAATCCTGCCTCGGCGAGGACAAATGCGCCGCTGCAGATCGAGCTTATCCGCCTGGACGCCTTCGCCGCCTCTTTGACGAACGCAACCACAGGCGCGTCGGAAGGCGGAATCTTCATTTCGGTGATCGAGCCCATGATGACGGTGTCGAATACCGGATCGCCGAATGCCTCGGTTTCCAATGTCATGCCACCTGAAGATACAACAGGACCGCCGTGTTCAGACAACAGATGGACCTCGTAGGAGGGTCCTTTCGGTGGCATGTTCGCGATCTCGAACACCGTCAGAGCCGCGAGGCTCATCATCTGAAATTTTCTCGGCACTATAAAGCCAATCCGGTGCATATCTGTTCCTGCCGTTCGCAATATGAACGTGATGTGAAGGAGTACCGTCTGGGTCGAACTCCCAGCTAGCAGACCGATGACGCTGAGCAGTGAGCTTACTGCGCCACGGCGACGGATGTCATGAATGGTGGCAACAACGACATGGCTAGTAATGGCGCGCGCCGTTAAGGTACAGGCACTTCTCTTAGCCGCGCCAGAACCAGCGAAAGGAACATCACCATGTCGAAAATCATCCGCGCCGCGGCGGTCCAGATTGCGCCCGTCCTCTATAGCCGGGAGGGTACTGTCGATAAAGTCGTCAGAAAAATTCTGGAGCTCGGCAAGCAGGGCGTCCAGTTCGCGACATTTCCCGAGACCGTCGTTCCCTATTATCCGTACTTCTCGTTCATCGAATCGCCGTTCGCCATGGGTTCGGAGCATTACAAGTTGCTCGAGCAGGCGGTGACTGTCCCGTCGGCCACGACTCGCGCAATCGGCGACGCGGCACGCCAGGCTGGAATGGTGGTATCCATTGGCGTCAATGAACGCGACGGCGGCACGCTCTACAACACGCAACTCCTGTTCGATGCCGATGGCAGTCTCGTTCAGCGGCGCCGGAAGCTCTCGCCCACCTATCACGAGCGAATGGTCTGGGGAATGGGCGACGGCTCAGGCCTGCGCGCAATCGATACCGCCGTGGGGCGCGTCGGCCAGTTGGCGTGCTGGGAGCACTACAACCCGCTTGCACGCTACGCGCTGATGGCTGATGGCGAGGAAATCCATTCGGCCATGTATCCCGGTTCGTTCGCAGGCGATCTTTTCTCGGAGCAGATTTCCGTGAACATCCGCCAGCATGCGCTGGAGGCCGGGGCCTTCGTGGTCAACGCCACCGCCTGGCTGACGCCCGAACAGCAACAGCAGATTCTGCAGGATACCAATACAACGCAGATTGGGCCGATCTCCAGCGGCTGTTTCACCGCCATTGTTTCTCCGGAGGGCGAGTACATGGGTGGCGCGCCGCTGCGTGAAGGAGAGGGCGAGATCATCGCCGATCTGGATTTCTGGCAGATCGACAAGCGCAAACGCATGATGGACTCCCGGGGGCATTACAGCCGTCCCGATGTGCTAGGGCTGGTGATCGACCGCACGCCGAAATTGCACGTCGTCGAGCGATCCGTCCGCGCAGCGTGTGAAGAGCCGGCCAGCGATCTGGAAGAGCTCGTCTGAGTCACACATGAAATCGCCCAATACCGTCGTCCGATGCACATCGCGCAAGTGCGATGCGCCAAACGCCGGGATCCAACCAGGCCACGTCGTTCCAACAACGCAGGAGTAAGAGAAAATGGACTTCAACGATGTCATGCTGGAGCGGAACGTCGACTTCGCAAATACCACGTTCGCGCCCGAATTGAAGATGATGCCGTCGACCGGAACGGTGGTTGTGGGCTGTGTCGACCCGCGCGTCGATCCTGCCAATGTGCTCGGTTTGAAGCAGGGCGAGGCGGTCGTCATTCGCAATGTCGGTGGCCGCATCAACAAACCGTTGCTCGAAACGTTGGCAGTGCTGAGTGTCGTCGCGAAAGCGGCGGGGCGTCCCGATGGCGCGCGCAATCTTGTTCTGCTCCAGCACACGGATTGCGGGATTATCGGTTGCCACAAGCATGCGCCTGCGTTGCTCGCAAGGCATCTTGGCGTCGCGCCAGAAGCACTCGATGAACTCGCTATTACGGAACCGTACGAAGCGGTGGCACTCGATGTCGCGGCACTCCGAGCGAACAGGGATCTTCCCGATAACCTGATCGTGTCGGGGCTGGTGTACGACGTAAAAACAGGCCTCATCAAGACCGTGGTTCCCCCCGCGCCCTTGCGTAAGTCGGAAGACTGAGAGCCGGCGGGATGTAAGAGCCAGCCGATCGTCGGGATTTCCTGGATGGTCGCTACCGCCCGCCACGCCGACGGACGAATACCGTCATGTTCCAACCTGGAGTATGAGATGAAGCACGATGTGTATCTGATTACGGGCGCTACCGGTGCAACGGGCGGTGCCGCCATCGAGGAACTGCTGTCGCGGGGCGCACGCGCGCGCGCACTGGTCCATCGCGACGATGAACGCGCCGCTTCATTGCGCACACGCGGCGTTGAAGTGGTTGCGGGAGACCTGCTCGACAGTCATGCCGTTCAGGCAGCGCTACGAGGCACGACGGGTGCCTATTTCGTGTATCCGATCATGCAGCCGCAACTCGTCGATGCGACCGCTTATTTTGCGCACGCCGCGAAGCTCGCAGGCGTTCGCTCCATCGTCAACATGTCGCAGATTTCGGCGAGCGCCGACGCGCGGAGCCATGCATCGCTTGCGCACTGGTATGGCGAGCGCATATTCGATTGGTCCGGCATTCCCGTCACGCATCTGCGGCCGACATTCTTCATGGAATGGCTAAGCTACGGATTTCAGCGCTCGCAGATCGCGAACGACGACCTGCTACGCGCGCCTGCCGGCAGCGGCCGTCACGCTCCGATCGCCGCTGCCGACCAGGGCCGCGTGATCGCTCGCATCCTGCTGGATCCTGAGCCTCACGCAGGCAAGACATATCCATTGTTCGGCGCGCAGGAACTGAATCACGAGCAGATCGCGAAAATAGTCGGCGATGCGCTCGGCCGCCCGGTGCGATATGAAGCAGAGAGCGTCGAATCATTCGAGGCGCGTCTCGAGCAGTTGGGATTGCCGGCGTATTTCATCCAGCACATTACGTCTGTGTATCGCGGCTATCAGGCAGGCGAGTTCGCAGGCACTAACGATCTGGTCGAACAGATAACGGGTCAAAAACCGCTTTCCGTGCGCGATTATGTCGTCGCTAATCGTGAAGATTTTCAGCCGGGAACGCAACGATAATTGATTGTCCCGTTCTGATTCATGCCGTTGGAACATTGATAGATCGACCGGCAGCGAAAGGCAGGCAGGCAGAATCAAACCCTTTTCTAGTCCTATCTCTTGTCGATCACGGTAAGATGCATGTCGACCCGTTCGACAAAGCCCAGTGCTCGATAAAGCGCGATAGCACCCTGATTCGATTTCAAGACGTGCAGGAAGGGGATCTCGCCGCGCGCCAGAATTTCCGAGATCAACGATCCCATTAATTCCCTTGCGAGCCCTTGTCCTCGAAAGTCTGGGGCTACGCACACCGCGCTGATCTCGATGTACCCACTGATCCGCATACGCTCGCCTGCCATCGCAACCAATTTTCCTTGCCGACGCACGCCAAGATAGTTCCCCAACTCGACTGTCCGTCGAGCAAATGGGCCAGGCTGGGTTTCAGTGGCCAAAGCAACCATGTCAGAAGCGTCACTATCGGTCAATCTGACGTACTCTCCTGTTTCGATGGGCATCGGTCTCCCTTGCCAGACCATCTGGACGAGCATCGCATGCTTCGCCACGACAAGATCCGGCAATGCAGGAATTGCGTCCGTGGTGCTGAAAGCAGCCGGCCCATGCTCCGCGATTAACGAGAGCAAGGTTTTGAGAGCGGCAGGGCTGACATCAGGCATTGCGGCGAATGGCGCGATCGTGGGCAGGTATCGGCGCACTCGGCCGTCGCCAATTGAAAAACGCCTTTGTTCGCCCGTGAGCGCATTCCAGATTACTTGATCCAACGGGTGCATCCCGTCTTCACGGTTTTCCATTCGCGTTCCTTCCATTGCCTGCCGCTATATCTGAAATTGCGTAATCCGTACCGGAATCCGCGGCTGTCTTCCGGTAAGGGAAGAGGGGCAGTCGCCGTTTCGGTGCGCTTCGCGTACGAGTTCGCTGCTTCCTGCAGCCTCACCTCCCAGCGCGATTCAGGGGGAGCCATTGACGATGTTATCTCGGTGAACTCGTCCGCAAGCAACGCTGGTTATAGATTTTTTCGACATCTAAAAATCGCGTCAACCCCTATGCTGCGGCGACTTGATATTTGCCACTTGACGTTGGATGTCAATCGACATCTAATATGGTGTCGATCAACATCTAAATTGGCGATAGCAAAGCGATTGCATCCGAGACGGACTCAACAGGCGATTGCGGGCTTCGTCGTCGTTTCAGGTACGGCTAGCCGTGCGTCTCCGCCGAGCCGTGTGTCTCTCGTCCATGATCAAACAGAAAGATATCTATGATGCCCAAGACCGTACTTATCACTGGCACCAGTAGCGGTTTCGGTCGCGACGCGGCGGAAACACTGGCTAAGGCCGGACACCATGTGTACGCCGCCATGCGCGATGTGAGCGGCCGCAATCGGCAACATGCAGAGGCGTTGCAGGCCCTGGGTGTCAAGGTCGTGGAGATCGATGTCACCGATGATGTGAATGTCGAGCGTGGAGTGGCATCCGTGCTGGCGCAGGCCAAACACCTTGATGTCGTCGTCAACAATGCCGGCATTGGGTCGGCTGGTGTCTCCGAGTCATTCACTGCGGACCAGGCCAAGGCACTCTTCGAGGTAAACGTCTTCGGTGTCCAGCGGATGCTGCGAGCCGTGCTTCCATCCTTCCGTCGCCAGGGCCAGGGGTTGGCGATAAACATTGGATCGATTCTCGGTCGAGTGACTTTCCCGTTTTTCGGTCTTTATGGTGCATCGAAGTTCGCCCTGGAGGCATTGACCGATAGCTATCGATACGAGTTGTCCGCCTCGGGCATCGATGTTGTGCTTGTGCAGCCGAGCAACTATCCGACGGGGATTTTCGCGAGTGCCCAGCGACCTGCTGACGAGGGCCGTGCAGTCGAGTATGGGGAGATCGGCAAAGTCCCCGAGAAAATGGTCCAGACCCTGATGGATCTGTTCCAAAGCGAGAATGCTCCGAATCCGCATGACGTCGCCAAGGCTATTGCCACTATCATCGATCAGCCTGCCGGCTCGCGGCCGGCGCGAGTGGTCGTGGGCCAGCCGTTCGGTACCGACATCATGAATGCTCAGTCTGAGTCGATTCAGGGGCAATTGCTGGAAGGCCTCGGTTTGAGCGGACTCGCCAGGCCGGCCAAGGCTGCTGCGGCGGTTTAAGACGGTATGGAGGGCCGGTGTCGCACTGGCCCACTGTCGCTGCTGCGACGCCTGGCCCTACACCCCATCCCGCATCCCCAGCATGCGCTCCACCTCCCGTGCCAGCGCCACCAGCCGTGGACCGATGTCCGCTGCCCGTTCCCGGTATGGCCCGTCACTGGATGGCACGCCGCAATTGAACACATACAAAAGCGACTGATAGGGACGGCAGAGCGGCGCGGCGAAACCGTACGCATCGGGGCGCCACTGCACGTTGTTGCCGCAGTACCCCTTGCGCTCCAGATCCCTGCGGGCGGCCGCCAATGTGCCGATATGCGCGGCGTAGTGGTGGGGGTCGGCCAGTTTCAGTTGGTTCAGGACGGACGCGCGATCGGCGTCGGACGATCGTGCCAGCCACGCCTTGCCGGCCGCGCTGGATAGCAGGGGCAGGGCCGCGCCGATGTCCGGGCGCGTTTGCAGTGCTTCGTTGGATCTTGCCGTATCCACATAGACCATCTGCAGCCGGTCCCGGACCACCAGCGACACGGCGCCGCGTATGTGGTTGGCCACCATTTTCATCAAGGGCCGGGCGACCTGGCGGATGGGCATGCTGGCCAGCAGGGGATGGCTAAGCGCCAGTACGGCCGCGCCCAATCTGTAGCGTGGCGGCTCCCCGACCGCTTGCAGGTAGCCCAGTTGCACCAGCGTATGCGTCAGGCGCGCCACCGCGCTTCGGGACAGTCCGGTGCGCAGCGCGAAGTCCTTGTTGGCCAGGAGGGGGCGTTCCGCGCTGAAGCACGCCAGGATGTCGATGCCGTGCGCCAGGGTGGCGGCGAAGTCGGGGTCGTGGCGCTCAGGCATCTTGCGCGTCCAGCATCCGTTCGACGCGCGCGACCAGTTTGCACAGGCGCGGGGCGATGCGCGTGCGCAGCGCGCCGGGGCGCAGGCGGGACAGGGGCACGCCGCAGTTAAAGACCAGCACGCGGCCGTCGACGGGCTTGCGCATGGGCACGGCGACCGCATGGATGTCCGATAGCCAGTCGCCTTCCGATACGCAGTATCCATGCCGCGCGAAATCGTCCTGGGCTTGCCGCCACGCTGCCTGGTGCCGGGTCCATGCGGCCGCGTCCTGTTGGCGCAGCGCTTCCAGTATCGGCCCTGCCTGGTCCGCCGGGGCCTGCGCCAGCCACGCGCGACCCATGGCGCAGGGCAGCAGAGGAAGCAAGGCGCCGATGTCGGGCCGGAAGGCGATGGCGTCGTGGCCGCGGCAGGTCTCCAGATACACCATGTGCAGGTCATGCTGCATGCCCAGGGACACCGATCCGCCCGCGAATTCCGCCAGGCGCTGCATCATCGGCCGTGCAAGCTGGCGCACGCGCACGTTGGCAAGCAGGGGGTAGCTCAGCGCCAGGACGGCCGGGCCCAGCCGATACCGCCGCAGGCCGGCGTCGTACGAGAGCAGGCCGCGCTGCACCAGAGTGTTGGTCAATCGCGAGATGGTTGCCTTGGACAAGGCCGTGCGCGCGGACAGGTCGCCGTTGCTTAGGGCGGGCTCTCCGTGACGGAAGGCCTGGAGCACCGACAGGCCGTGCGCCAGCGTGGTGGCGAAGGCGGGATCGGGATGGCGCTTGCGGGATGTGGCGGGCATGGGAGGCATCCGGATGCGGCATGGCCTGGCCGCGCGGGTGGTCCGATCATAGAACAGCTGCGGGCGGCGCGGCGTGTCCCGCGTTCAAGATATCGAAACAGTTGTCTCGCGGATTCCAGGGTTTTGCTAGGCTGCTTCCAGCTTGGTCCACGAGCCCGCGCACCCACACCGAACGCGGCCGCCAGGAAATGGAGACAAAGACATGATCAGGGATGCCGAAGGCTACGCGGGATTCATCGATAGCCTGCGCCGCTTCGTCCGGGAGCGTCTGATACCGCGCGAAGCGGAAGTTGCCGCGCGGGACGAGGTGCCCGGCGATATCGTGGCGGCCATGGCCGCGCAAGGCATGTTCGGCTATTCGATCCCGCAAGCCTTCGGCGGCGCCGGCATGACGACCGAGGAGCTGATCCTGGCGGCGCTGGAGCTTTCGCAGTGTTCGGTGGCGTTCCGGGCGCGTGTCGGGACGAATACCGGGATCGGTTCCGAAGCCTTGGTGGCCGATGGCACCGACGCGCAGAAGCAGCGCTACCTGCCGGGGCTGGCCAGCGGCGAGTTGACGGGCTGCTTCGCCCTGACGGAACCGGAAGCGGGTTCGGACGCGACGGCCTTGCGCACGACGGCGGTGCGCGACGGCGACGAGTATGTGCTGAACGGCGAGAAATGCTTCATCACCAATGCGCCCCTGGCCGACGTGTTCACCGTGATGGCGCGCACCGATCCGGACGAGGCGGGCGCGCGCGGGATCACGGCTTTTATCGTCGAGCGTGGCGCGCAGGGATTGTCCACCGGGCAGGCTTACGACAAGATGGGGCAGGCCGGCTCGCCGGTCTCCGCGGTGTACTTCCAGGATTGCCGCGTGCCGGCCGCCAACATCATCGGCGGTCGCGAGGGCCAGGGGTTCAAGACGGCGATGAAGGTGCTGAATAAGCAGCGCATCCATCTGGCCGCGCTGTGCATCGGCCCGGCCATCCGCATGCTGGACGACACGATGCGCTTTGTGGCGCAACGCCGCCAGTTCGGCAAGCCGCTGATGGATTTCCAACTGGTGCAGGCGATGATCGCCGACTGCAATACCGAGATCCAGGCCGCGCGCGCGCTCGTGCTGCAAACCGCGCGCGCCCGGGACGAGGGCAGGGATGTGACGCTGGACGCGTCGATGTGCAAGTACTTCGCGTCGGAAATGTGCGGCCGCGTGGCCGACCGCTGCGTGCAGATGCACGGCGGCTATGGCTATATCGCGGACTACGGCATCGAGCGCTTCTACCGCGACGTGCGGCTGTTCCGCCTGTACGAGGGCACCAGCCAGATCCACCAATTGACGATTGCCCGCCATACCTTGACGCAGGCGGGCCATACGCCCGGCCGCTAGCCAGCCGCGCACGCCGGAGCCACGGCGTCGCGCGCAAGCCCGACGCCAGGTACACAGCCTTTCCCACAGCCGGGCCGCCAGAAGCCCGCATCGCACCGCCAAAGGAGACTTCGCCATGCTTGCCCAACGCCTTCACGGATGGTTGACCGCCATCGCCATTGCCGCCTTATCGTGCATCGCGCCGCATGGCGCGTCGGCCGCCTATCCCGACAGGCCGATACGCTTGATCGTGCCGTTCGCGCCCGGCGGATCCACCGACATCCTGGGCCGCATCCTGGCCGATACGCTGCACCCCATACTGGGCCAGCCCATCATCGTGGAGAACCGGCCCGGCGCGGGCGGCAACATCGGCGGCGACTTCGTCGCCCGCGCGGCGCCCGATGGCTATACGCTGCTGCTGGCCGCGGCAGGCCCCACGGTGATCAACCCCAGCCTGTACCGCAATATGCCGTACGACCCGGCGAAGGACCTGGCCCCCATCTCGTGCCTGGAGCGCGAACACAACCTGATGGTGGTGGGGAAGTCCATGCCGGCGAAGACCTTGCAGGAGTTCCTGGCGTATGCGCGGGCCCACCCTGGCAAGCTTTCTTTCGGTTCGCCGGGTAATGGTTCGCCCGCCCATCTTGCCGGCGAACTGCTGAACCAGAGGGCCGGCTTGAAGATGCAGCACGTGCCTTACAAAGGGACCGGGCCGGCCATCACCGATCTGGTCGCCGGCCACATCGACATGATCATCGACAACATGCCGGCACTGCTGCCGCAGGTCAAGGCGGGCAATCTGCGGGCGCTGGCCGTGCCCAGCGATAAGCGCGCGACCGCCGCGCCGGATATTCCGACATTCTCCGAAGCGGGGCTGGAGGGCTTCGTGGTCATGGCCTGGAAGGGGTTGATGGCGCCGGCCAAGACCGACCCCGCGATCATCGACCGCTTGCATGCCGCCGTGGTGCAGGCCTTGGCGGATCCGAAGCTGCGCACCCGTTTCCAGGAACTGGGCGCGGAGCCCCTGGGCAACACGCCAGCGGAATTCGCCCGCCAGATCACCGAGGAAACCGCGTGGTGGAGCAAGCTGGTGGCGTCCACCGGGGCCAGCGTGCAATAGCCACGGCGCCGGCCGGGCAAGGGCCTCGCCACGGGCGCCGCGCCCGCGGGCCGGCGTCGAATTCAAGGAGTAGAGGGCATGGTTGCCGAAGACGACAACATCCAGGATGCCGGTGTGCAGGCGCTGTGCGCGCGCGTCGAGCGCTTCGTCGATGAAGTGGCGATTCCGGCGGAGTCCCCGGCCATCGCGCGCGATGTCGCGCAGCTGGACCGCCGCGTCGCCGCCTTGCGCCAGCAGGCGCGCGCGGCGGGCCTGTACGCGCCGCAGCTGCCGCCGGAATGGGGCGGCCTGGGCTTGGGATGGCGGGCATTGGCACGGGTGCTGGAGTCCGCCGGCCGAAGTTTCCTGGGGCCCGCGGCGCTGAACTGCGCGGCGCCCGACCAGCCCAATATGCTGACATTGCTGCGCCTGGGGACCCCGGCGCAACAGGCACGCTATCTGGCGCCGTTGACCCGTGGCGAGCAGCGTGCCTGCTTTGCGATGACGGAGCCCCCGCCGGGTGCGGGCTCCGATCCCGCCATGTTGCGCACGCGCGCCGAGCGGCGTGCCGGCAAATGGGTATTGAACGGCCACAAGATGTTCATCAGCGGCGGCGTCGGCGCCGATTTCGCGCTGGTGCTGGCCATGACGGACAGCGGTGCCACGCTTTTTCTGGTGGACGCCGGCAATCCCGGCTACGAGGTCGTGCGCGACATCGGCATGGTCACGGTCTACCAGATCGGCGGCCATGCCGAAATCCGCCTGCGCGATTGCGTGGTGGAGGACAGCGCCGTCGTCGGCGAACCGGGACTGGGCCTGGCGCACGCCCAGTTGCGGCTGGAACCGGCGCGGCTGCTCCATTGCATGCGCTACATCGGCCGCGCCCGCCGCGCGTTGGAAACCGCTCAGGCGCACGTATTGCACCGGGAGTCCTTCGGCGCGCGGTTGGCCGATCTGCAGCAGATACAAGCGATGGTCGCCGATTCGCATATCGACCTGCATGCCAGCCGGCTGTTGACGCTGGATTGCGCTGCGCGCATGGACCTGGGACAGCCGGTCAAGGAGAGCAGCGCCATGGCCAAGGTTTTCGTGTCGGAAGCCGTGGGCCGGGTAGCCGACCGCGCCGTCCAGATGATGGGCGCACTCGGCGTATCCGACGACACCCCCGTCGGCCAGATCTGGCAGGAGCTGCGCGCGTTTCGCATCTACGACGGCGCCAACGAGTTGCACCGCGCGACGCTGGCGCGCCGGCTGCTGTCCCGGCATCGTGCCGCACGGGAGAACGCCCATGACGATCAATGAATTCCCGGCCTACAGGCTGCATGCCGGCGTGGACGGCGGACGGCCGGAGGGCCGCATCGAACCCATCACGGTCGAGGACCTGTCGCCTGGCGACACCCTGGTGAAAGTGGCCTACGCGGGCCTGAACTACAAGGACGCGCTGGCCATGGCCGGCATCGGCCGCATCGTTCGCGACTATCCACGTATCGGTGGCATCGACCTGAGCGGCACGGTGGTGCATTCGGCGGAGCCCGGCCTGCGGCCCGGCCAGGAAGTGGCCGTGCATGGCTTCGGCATCGGCGTGGACCACGACGGCGGCTACGCCCACTACGCCCGGGTGCGCCACGAGTGGGTCATGCCCCTGCCGGAGGGCATCGGCCTGCGCGAAGCCGCGGCAATCGGCGCGGCCGGCTATTCCGCCGCCTTGTCGCTGCACTGGATGGAGCATTGCGGACTGGCCCCGGATCGCGGCCCGGTGCTGGTCACGGGCGCCACCGGTGGCGTGGCCGGCGTCGCCATCGACATACTCGGCGGGCGCGGATACACGGTGTGCGCGATGAGCGGAAAACCCGCCGCGCACGATTATCTGCGCGAGATCGGCGCTCACGTTGTGGAAGCGCCGCCCGATCTGGCCGGCGCCAGCCGTCCCCTGGCGAGCGCGCGCTGGGCCGGCGTGATCGATTCGGTGGGCGGCGCCATGCTGGCGCACGCGTTGGCCGCGGTGAAACCCGAAGGCGTGGTGGCGGCATTGGGCAACGCCGGCGGCGGCGAATTGCCGACCACCGTCATGCCCTTCATCCTGCGCGGGGTCAAGCTGCTCGGCATCAATGCCAACAGTCCCATGCCACTGCGCCGCGAGGTATGGGGCAAGCTGGCGCGCGAATATCGGCCCCGGCATATCGACCGTATGGCGCGGATCATCGACCTGCCGCAGCTTCCCGCGACGCTGCAATCCCTGCTCGATCGGGGCCATATCGGCCGCACGGTCGTGCGCTTTTCCTGATCGCCGTCCATAGCGCGGTCGGGCATCTGCCCGCCGCCTATTGGCGTCGCTTTCGGGCTTTCTACGCTTCGAGCACACATCATGTCCGCAAATTCCGAATCCTCGCTATCGCGCCTGTTCCATCCGCGCAGCATCGCCGTCGTCGGCGCATCGGCCACGCCGGGGAAGATAGGCGCCATGCCGATCACGCTGCTGCGCCAGCATGGCTACGACGGCGGGATCACCCCCATCAATCCGCGCGCGGACACCGTGCAGGGCCTGCCGGCCTATCCCGATCTGGCGGCCCTGGACGGCGAAACGGACCTGATCGTGCTGGCGGTGCCCGCCGAGCACGCGGCCGACGCGCTGGCCCGTGCACGGCCCGGCCAGGCGGCGGGCGCCGTCGTCTTCACGTCCGGGTTCGCGGAGGCGGGCGAGGCGGGCAGGGCGGCGCAGGAGCGCCTGGTGGAAGTGGCCCGTGCGCGCGGCATCCGCCTGCTGGGGCCCAACTGCCTGGGTTTCATGAATGTGCGCGACCGCGTGTATGCGACGTTCACGCCTGCCGCGGCACGCGATCCCGCGCGCGAAGGCGGCATCGGCATGGTGTCCCAGAGCGGCGCCTTCGGCGCCTACGCCTATAGCATGGCGCAGGCGCGCGGCCTGGGCCTGTCGTATTGGATCAGTACCGGCAACGAAGCCGATATCGACGTTGCCGACTGCATCGCCTGGCTGGCAGGGGACCCGCACACCCGGGTCATCATGACCTACATGGAAGGGTGCCGCGATGGCGGCAAGCTGCGCCGGGCGCTGGATGCGGCACGGGAAGCGGGCAAGCCGGTGGTCGTCACCAAGATCGGCCGCACCCAGGCCGGCGCGCAGGCGGCGGCCTCGCATACGGCCGCGCTGGCGGGCGACGATGCCGTCTATGACGCGCTTTTCCGTCAGCATGGGGCACTGCGCGCGCGCACCATCGAGGAGTTCTTCAATCTGGGCTACGCGCTGGATACCTTGCGCCACTATCCACGCGGCAAGCGGCTGGCCATCCTTTCCATTTCGGGCGGCGTGGGTGCCCTGATGGCGGACGAGGCCAGCGACTCCGGCCTGGGGCTGCCCGAGCCCGCGCCCGCGGCCCAGGCCAGGCTGCTGCGGCATGTGCCGTTCGCCAGCGCGCGCAACCCCATCGACGTCACCGGGCAGGCCGTGACCGAGCCGGGCCTGCTATGGGCGACGGCCCAGGACGTCCTGGGCGATGGACAGTATGACGCCGTGGCGGTGTTCCTGGCGGCGGCCGGGTCGTCGCCTGCGCTCTGGCCCACCTTCGAGGCATTCGCGCAGGGGCTGCGCGACAAATTTCCTGAGGTGCCTGCCGCCATCTGCGCGCTGTTCCCGGTGGAACGGCAACGGCAGCTGGAGCAGCAGGGTTGCCTGGTGTTCGCCGATCCCAGCGCGGCCATCCGTACGCTGGGCGTCATTGCCTCCGCTTTCGCGGACACGCCGGCCGCCCAACCGGCGCCGGAGGCGCTCGATGATGCCATTGCCACGCTGGACCTGCCGGCGGGGGGATGCAACGAGGTACAGGCCATGGAGATCCTGCGGCGGGCGGGTATTCCGGCGCCCGCCTTGGCTTTGGCGGGCAGCGCCGACCAGGCCGTGGCTGCCGCCGCGGCCTTGCAAGGCCCGGCCGTGCTGAAGATCGTCTCGCCCGACATCGCCCACAAGAGCGACGTCGGCGGCGTGAAGGTCGGTGTCGCGGGGGAACAGGACGTGCGCGCTGCCTATGCCGGCATCCTGGCCGCCGTGCGCGGCCGGCGGCCCGACGCGCGCATCGACGGCGTGCTCGTCGCGCCGCTGCTGCGCGGCGGCGTGGAATGCATCGCCGGCGCGCACCTGGACCCGGTTTTCGGCCCGGTGGTCATGTTCGGCCTGGGTGGGGTATTCGTGGAGGTGCTGAAGGACGTCAGTTTCCGGTTGGCCCCGTTCGGCCGCGACCAGGCGCTGGGGATGATCCGGGAGATCCGCGGCTACGCGCTGCTGCAAGGGGCGCGCGGCGAGCCGCCTTGCGATATCGACGCCATCGCGGATGTCCTGGTGGCGCTATCGCGCTTCGCGTACCGGCATCGCGCGTCCATCGGGTCGGTCGAGATCAATCCTTTGCTGGCGCGTCCGCGCGGCCAGGGGGTGGTCGCCCTGGACGCGGTCATCGCGCCGCCTCCCTGACGCGATGCCGCACCCGAAGGGGCGGGAATAGCGTCGACATGCCGGTTTGATTTGGGTCAAACCGCCGGCGAAAGATCGGCAGTCTGATAGGCACGGTGGCCGCCTTCGCTCGCGGGAGATGGCAGATGCTGATCATCGCGGTATTCATCTCGACGGTCTTTTTCTACAGCCTGGTGTCCCGGCGACTGGAGCGGACGGTTCTGACCGCGCCCATTGTGTTCACCGCGGTTGGCGCGCTCATGTCCGCTTCGCTTGCAGCCGTGGCCGAACTCGCGCTCGATCGCAAGGATCTGCTGCTCATCGCGGAGCTCGGCCTGGTGATGACCCTCTTCAGCGACGCGTCGCGGGTCAGCCCGCGCATGCTGAAGGGCGACACCAATCTGCCCGTACGGCTGCTGAGCACCGGGATGCTGCTGACGATCGGGCTGGGCGTACTGCTGGCGATGGCGGTGTTCCGCATGCTGAGCTGGTGGGAGGCGGGCATCCTGGCCGCTATCCTGGCGCCGACCGACGCCGGGCTGGGACAGGTCATCGTGAACAGTACCCAGGTGCCGCAACGGATCCGGCAGGCCTTGAATGTGGAGGCGGGCCTGAACGATGGGCTCTCGGTTCCTTTCCTGATGTTCTTCATCGCGCTGGCCGAAGCGACGGAGACGAGCCAGGGGGGCAGGGTACTGACGCGCTTCCTGATCGAGCAGCTCGGCTACGGGACACTGGTCGGACTCGGCGTCGGATTGCTGGGCGGCTGGGCACTGGGGGTGGCGCAACGCAAGGCGTGGATGGCGGAGAACATCGCGCAGCTGGGCGTCATGGCGTTGCCGCTGGCATGCGTGGTGGCGTCCGAGGCCAGTGGCGCGAGCATGTTCATCGCGGCGTTCGTGGCGGGCCTGGCGACGCAATGGGGCTTCAGCGATGTGGGCCGGCACAGCGTCGAATTCGCCGAGGACTGGGGACAATTCCTGAACTATTTCGTGTTCTTCATGTTCGGCCTGTTCGTTGCCGGCGTCTGGGCGCAATTCGATACCGCCATCCTGGCCTATGCGGTGCTGAGCCTGACGCTGATCCGCATGGTGCCGGTGGCGATCGCGCTGCGGGGCACGCGCATGAGCCGGTCGACCGTCCTGTTCATGGGCTGGTTCGGTCCAAGAGGATTGGCGTCGATCGTCCTTGGACTGGTCTACCTGGATGGGGCCACCGGTCTTCCCGGCGAGCAGACGATCAAGCTGACGGCCATGGCGACGGTGCTGCTCAGCATCGTCGCTCACGGCCTGACGGCATTGCCCGGCATCGACCGGTACGCGAAGGCGATCGGCGCCTTGGATGGTTCCGCGCCGGAGCATCAGCGCGAGATCGAGGACGTCGATACATCCCGGTCGACGCACGGTGCCGTCCGTCCATGACCGGGCCTGCGTTGGACTTCGCCTCGTCGCACGCGCGACGAGGCGAATGCGCAGGGGTCAGACCGTGCCGGAACCCGTGATTTCGCCCTTTTCAAGCACGTATTGCCGGTCCGCGACCATTTCGGCGAAGCGCTGGTTCTGTTCGGACAGCAGCACGCTGGCGCCTTGCTGCTTCAGCTCGATGATCGCGCGCGCCATGTGTTCGACGATCAATGGGGCGACGCCTTCCGAGGGCTCGTCCAGCAGCACCAGATAGGGATTGCCCATCAAGGTGCGCGCGACGGTCAGCATCTGCTGCTCGCCGCCGCTCATGCGGCCACCCGGGCGATTCCGCATGGCGCGCAGGTTGGGGAACAAGGCATAGAGCCGGTCGGCGGTCCACGCCGGGGCGGGCCCGCCATCGGGCCACGTCCTTGGCGCTTGCCGGCCGACTTCCAGGTTCTCCTGCACCGTCAGGTCCGCGAAAATCCGCCTGTCCTCCGGGACGAACCCAAGGCCGGCCCTGGCGATCTGATGCGGAGCCTTGTGCGAGATGTCCCGGCCCATGAACGCCACCTGGCCGCGGCGTTTTTCGAGCAAGCCGACGATGGCTTTCAATGTCGTGGATTTGCCCGCGCCATTGCGGCCCATCAGGGCGACGACTTCGCCACGGCGGACTTCCAGATTGATGTCGTACAGGATATGGGCGGCGCCATACCAGGCGTTCAGGTCCCGCACGCGAAGCAGCGCTTCGGGCTGCGCGGGGCGTTGCGGTTCCATGCGGGCGTCGCGGCGCGCGCGCGGGTTGGCTTCGGTCTTTCCGCCCCCGCGACCGGATGGCGGTTCTTCGGCGGGCGGACGATGTTCGGGCTCGAAGGCGGCCCCCGAGCCAAAGTACACCTCCCGTACTAAGGGATCCGCCCGCACTTCGGCCGCGCTGCCCTCGGCGATCGCTTTGCCGCGCGCCAGCACGATGATGCGATCGGCGTGCGCGAAGACAACGTCCATGCTGTGTTCGGTGAACAGGACGGCCATGCCGCGTTCGACCACCAGCCGCTTGATCAGGGACATCAGGGCGTTGCGCTCGGTCGCCGCCATGCCCGCCGTGGGTTCGTCCATCAGCAGCAGCTTGGGGTCGTTCGCCAGCGCCATGGCCAGCTCGACGCGCTTGACGTCGCCGTAGGCGAGTTCGCTGCAAGGACGGTGCGCCTGATCCGCCATGCCGACCTGCTCCAGCAGATCCAGCGCCTGCACGCGGTATTGCGGCGATGCGGGCCTGCATCCCGCGAAAATCCGCCGGTGGTGCGACAGCAGCGTCATCTGCACGTTCTCGACCACCGACAGGGACGCGAAGGTTTCGGTGATCTGGAAGGTACGGCCCACACCCAGCCGCCAGATATCGCGCGGATGCAATCCCGTCAGTGTTCTCCCATCGAGGGTAATGGACCCGGCACTGGGTTCGATCTGTCCGCCGACCATATTGAAGGTCGTGGATTTGCCCGCGCCGTTGGGCCCGATCAGCGCCAGCAGTTCGCCGGCCGCGACGTCGAAGTCGATACCGTCGACCGCCGCGATACCGCCGAAGTGCTTGCTGAGGTTGCGGACTTGCAGCAGGCTCACGACGATCTCCCGATCGCGCCGGCGTTGGACGGCTTCGCGGCGCGGCCGCGCGACTGGCGACGGTCCGCCCATTGACGGGCGAAGCCGGCGATGCCCTGCGGAAAGACCAGCACCAGCAGCAGGATCACGCCTCCCAGCGTGGCGCGCCAGTAATCGGTGGCGCGCATGACGTTGTCCTGCAGCCAGGTGAAGGCGGCGGCGCCGACCACCGGGCCGGCCAAGGTCTGGATACCGCCCAGCAGCACCATCACCAGCCCGTCGACCGATTTGCCGACGGCCATGACGTCGGGCGCGATGCTGCCCTTGGAAAACGCATACAGCGCGCCCGCCAGCCCTGCGAACAGGCCGGCGACGACGAAAGCGGCCCATTGCACGCGGCGCACGTCGATGCCGATGGCGTCGGCGCGCAGGGGGGAATCCCGTCCCGCCCGCATGGCGTAGCCGAAGGGCGAGAACAGCACGCGGCGCAGCAGCAGGACGCCCGCGACCGCCAGGACCAGCGTCAGGTAGTAATAGGCATCACCGGTCGACAGCCAGGCGGACGGCCACAAGCCGGTGATGCCGTTGGACCCGCCCGTCAGCCCGTCCCATTGATAGACCACGGACCAGACGATTTGCGAGAAGGCCAGTGTGAGCATGGCCAGATAGACCCCCGACAGCCGCACGCAGAACCAGCCGAAAACCAGCGCGCCCAGGCCTGCGGCCAGCGGGGCGAGCGCCAGCGCCGCTTCCATGGGCAGCGCCAGGTTTTTCAGCAGCAGGGCCGCGCCATATGCCCCCAGGCCGAAATACGCCGCATGGCCGAACGAGTGCATGCCGGCCGGTCCCATGATGAAGTGCAGGCTGGTGGCGAAGAGGGCCGCGGTCAGGATGTCGGTGAGCAGGATGGTGGCATAGGGGAAACGGTCGCCGGCCAGCGGCAGCAGGACGAGCAGGGCCAGTATCGCCAGGGCGAAGCCGCGCAGCGCGCGCGACGATGGCCGTAGCGGGGCTTCGATGGCGGCCGCGGCGCGCGCCGTGACGGCGGGACGGCCCAGCAGGCCCCAGGGCCGTATTGCCAGCACGACCGCCATGACCAGGAATTCCGCGACCAGGGTAAGCGACGAGAGCGAAATTTCCAGCCCGGCCACGTTGATGGTGCCCAGGGCAATGCACAGGGCCTTGATTTCGGCGATCAACAATGCGGCGAGATAAGCGCCCGGGATGGAACCCATGCCGCCGACCACCACGACGACGAAGGCGTCGCCGATGGTGCGCAGGTCCAGCCCCAGGCTGGCTGGCTCCCGTGGCAGTTGCACCGCGCCGCCCAAGCCGGCCAGCGCGGCGCCCAGGGCGAATACGCCGGTGAACAACCATGCCTGATTCACGCCCAGGGCGCCGAGCATTGCCCGGTCTTGCGTGGCCGCGCGAACCAGCGTGCCCCAGCGGGTGTGCGACAGCAGCAGCCAGAGCAGCAGCAGCACGGACGGGCCGATGGCGATCAGCACCAGGCTATAGGTGGGAAATTGCCGGCCGAGTATCTCCACCGCCCCGCCCAGCCCGGGCGCGCGCCGGCCCAGCAGGTCTTCCGGCCCCCAGAGGGCGAGCGCCGCATCGTTGATGACCAGCACCAGCGCAAAGGTCGCCAGCAGCTGGAACAGTTCCGGGGCATGGTAGACGCGCCGCAGCAGCAGTATTTCGACGGCGGCGCCAAGGGCGCCCACCGCCAGGGCCGTCAGCAGGATGCCGCCCCAATATCCCAGGCCCGTGGCGCCGAAGGTTTCGGTCAGGCTGTACGCGATATACACGCCCAGCATGTACAGCGACCCATGCGCGAAGTTGACGATGCGGGTCACGCCGAATATCAGCGACAGGCCGGCGGCCACCAGGAATAGGGTAGAGGCTTCGGCCAGGCCGTTGAGCAGCTGGACCAGTAATGCGTTGACGTTCATCTGGAAAATCCGCGAAGCAGGCGTGACGCGTGCGGGGCACGCGCCGACATTGCCTGGGTGGCAATACCGGCGCGCATGTCCGCCGCCTGTCCTTGGCGCGGTCGGCTAGCGCGCCGGGCGCAGCTTCCTGACTTCCTCGTCGGAGGGCAGGAAGTCCGCGCCATTCATGTAGCGGTAGTCGACCATGATGCCCTTGCCGTCCTTCTGCGCGAGCTTGCCCACGAAGGCGCCCATGGTGGACTGGTGGTCGATGGCACGGTACTCGATCGGCCCGAACGGCGTGCCGACCTTCAGGCCCTCGAAAGCCGCAATCAGCTTTTCCGTATCGGCGCCGCCGGCTTTCTTCATGCCGGTGGCCATCGATATGACGGCGCTATAGCCGATGATGGAGCCCAGGCGCGGGTAGTCCTTGAAGCGGTCCTGGTAGGCCTTCAGGAAGGCCGCGTGGTCGGGCGTCTGGATGGAATACCAGGGATAACCGGTGACGATCCAGCCGGTGGGGGTTTCGTCCTTCAGCGGATCCAGGTATTCCGGTTCGCCGCTCAGCAGGCTGACGACGGGCGTCTTGGGAAACAGGCCGCGCGTATTGCCTTCGCGCACGAGTTTGGCGAGGTCGGTGGCGAACAGGACGTTGAATATGGCGTCCGGCCTGGCGTCGGCCAGGGCCTGCACGACGCTGCCGGCATCGATCTTGCCCAGCGGCGTGGCTTGCTCGTTGACGAACTCGACATCGGGTTGCGCCTTCTTCATCAAGGCCTTGAAGGTGGCGGCGGCCGATTGTCCGTACTCGTAATTCGGATAGACGATGGCCCAGCGCTTCTTGTGCAGCTTGGCCGCTTCCGGCACCAGCATGGCGGTCTGCATATAGGTGGAGACGCGCAGCCGGAACGTATAGCGGTTGCCATCCTGCCAGACGATCTTGTCCGTCAGCGGTTCGCTGGCCAGGAAGAAGACTTTCTTCTGCCGGGCGAAGTCCGTCAAGGCCAGGCCGATGTTGGACAGGAAAGAACCCATCAGCACGTCGACCCGTTCGCGCGACAGCAGCTCTTCGGCCGCGCGCACGGCATCGCCCGGGTTGGCATTGTCGTCGCGGGTGATCAATTCCAGCTTCTTGCCGTCGATGCCTCCCGCCGCGTTGACCTGCTCCACCGCCAGTTCCATGCCCTTGCGGTAGGGCTCCAGGAAGGCCGGCTGCGCCTTATAGCTGTTGATTTCGCCGATTTTCAGCGTGTTGCCCTGCGCGGCCGCCGGGGCCGATAAGGACAGGCCCGTCAACGTGAATGCAAGGCTGACGCCAGTGAGCGCGGCTGCGCGAAACAGGCGACCGGCGGCGCCCGGTTTCCGCGCGGCTTCTTGACTGTCCATGACTTCCCCTCGGAATACAGATCGATGATCGCCAATAGTAATGGGAATTCCCGTCAGGTCCCGGATCCGACAGGCGGCGGCCATCAGCCATAGGGCGCAAGCGGCATCAGGCGTCCGTGTCCGCGGTTTCCAGCCTTTGCGCTTCCCCGGCGATCAGCACGCGGAGCAGGCGTTCGCGTTCGGCGCCTTCCAGGCCGTGATCGTAGTGGGGTTTCTTCGCGATCCAACTGGCGACGGGAACGCCATCGCGGAACAGGATGCGGTTGCCCGCCAGGGCGGGCACTTTATCGCCGGGCAGCAGGCTGCCGCACAGGTTCAGCGGATCGACCGCCGATAGGCGAACCAGGGCGCCATCCAGGGGGCGGCGGCGGACTTCTCGCAGCAGGGGAATGGCTTCCGGCAGCGCGAACTGTTCGCCTGCCAGCCCGTCGACAAAGCGCCCGCCGCGGATTTCGCCGCGTGCTTCCATGCGGTGCAGGACGGGCAGCCATTCCCGCCAGGGGGGCAGCCAGCCCGGTTCGCGGTCCAGCAAGCGCCAGAAGACCACGCCGTAGCGGCGCAGCAGCACGCGGGCGATGTGTTCCAGGGTGTCGGGCGGGGCCGCGGCACGGCGCGGCGACTTCGCGGCGCGCGCCGGCCCACAGATCGCGCCGGTGCCCGCACTTCCGTTGTCTCGAGCGGCGTCCACCGCGGCCGACATCGTGGCCATCGCGACTTCCCGTGGATGCCGCACGGGCGCCCATCGTCCGGCGGCTTCGAGCGGGTCCGGCATGGCACCGCGCCGCCGGCGCGCGGCGTGGGCAGTGCGCCTGGACGCCGGCACGAGCAGGGCGCGCAATCCGGCAAAGCTGTCGGCGGCGATCAGGCCGGCGGCGACCAGTTCTCCCAGCACTTCTTCCAGCTGGCCCGGCAGCAGGCGCGTTTCCGCGGTCAGCTCGTCGAAGAACATGGCGCCGCCGTCCAGCAGGGCGGCGAGCACCAGTTGCGCGCGGGGAGAGATCTCCACCGGCGCTTCCAGATGCGGCAGCGATTGCCATATGCGCAGATGCCGTCGCGGCAGAATCACCATGGGCGTGGCGCGGACCGGTCCCGCGCCCGGACGGACGCAGGCGCCGTGGACGGGGTTGGACAGGCGCGTCCAGGCGATCTTGCCTGCGCGCGACAGTTCGTCCAGCCAGTCCGGCGCATAGTCGGCGATGCGTGCGGCCAGCAGTTCGCTTTCCCAGGCGCCGGCGGGGGCTTCGTAGCCCTCCAGCTGGTCGAGAACGGTGGGCAGCGCGTGCGGGCCGCGCAGGCGTCCCTCGGCGGACAGGTGCTGCCAGTCGAACAGGAAGCGCATGAAGTCCTGGCGCGAGACCGGTTCGATTTCGCTGCGCAGGCGCTTCAGCGTGTAGCGATGGATGCGGGCGAGCAGGTGGCGCTCGCACCATTCTTCTTCGCGGGCGCCGGGGCTGAAGCGGCCGCGCATGACGCTGCCTTCGCTTTCGAGCCGCGCCAGGGCAATGGCGACGCTGGATGCGGGCCGGCACAACAGGCCGGCAAGCGCGGCGGCCGTGATGGGGCCGGCGGCCCCCAGGCGCGCGCGCAGGACCTCTACCTGGGCGTTGTCCGCTTCCCAGTCCGTATCGCCGGGCAAGGGACTTAGCACCGGTTCGGCGCGGGCAGCGGGGTAGGCGGCAAGAAGCGCCCCCAGGCGTTCCAGCGGCACCCAGCGCACGGATGCGGAAGCGGAGTCGGAAGCCGGTGCGGTCGAAGACGCCGGCGCCGGTTGCGATGCCAACGTCCCGTCCGGTAGTGCCGCCGGCAAATACAGGCGGCAGGCGCGCCCGGCCCGCATCAATGCCTGCAGCCAGGTGTTCCAGTTTTCCCCCGCGTCCGCCTCGGCGGGGGTGATGAAGGCCAGTTCGTTCAGCGCCTCGTGCATTTCATCGGCATCGCGCGGCTGGGGCCAGGCTTCGTCGCGCACGCGCTGGATGGCGTCGGCATCCAGCGCGCCCAGGTCGTCGGTGCTGGCCGGATCGGTCCAGCGGCGCGCCATGACGGCGTGGGTACGGCGTTCTTCCAGCGGCGCATCGTCCAGGAAGGCATAGGGTTTGGCGCTAAGGATCTCCATCGCCAGCGGCGAAGGCGCGGGCAGATCGCGCGCCAGCAACCGGCACTGGCCTTGCTCGATGCGGCGCAGGACGTCCAGCCATCCCGCGCTGTCCATGGCTTCATGCAGGCAATCGTCCAGCGTCTGGCCGACCAGGGGATGGTCCGGCACCTCGCGTTCGCCCTGGATGTTTTCCAGGCAGGCGGCCTGGTCCGGGAACACTGCGGCCAGCAGGTCGTCGCTGCGCATGCGCTGGATCTGCGGCGGTACCTTCCGGCCGCCGGAGAACCGCGGCAGCGCCAGCGCGACACCGGCGGTCCAGCGCCATCGCACATTGAACAGGGGCGCGTCGAGCAGGGCCTGGACCAGCACATGTTCGGCCGTCGCCGCGCGCAGGTAGCTCCAGACTTCCTCCAGCGGGAAGCTGTGCGAGTCCGATAGCGAAAGCACGATGGCGTCCTCGGTCGCGGCCGCCTGCAATTCGAAGTTGAAACGCCGGCAGAAGCGCTTGCGCAGGGCCAGGCCCCAGGCGCGGTTCACGCGGCTGCCGAAGGGCGCATGCAGCACCAGTTGCATGCCGCCCGATTCGTCGAAGAAGCGTTCCAGGATCAGCGTGTCCTGCGTGGGCAGCTCGCCCAGGGCGGCGCGCGCGCGGGCCAGGTACTCCACGATCTGGCGGGCGGACGACAGATCGATGCCGGTCTCGTCGGCCAGCGCTTCGGTCGCATGGTCCAGCACGGCCTGGCCCCCGGCGGGCAGCCCGGCGGCCGATGCCCGGTCCAGGTCGTCAGGGGTATCGCTGCGCAACGCCATAGCGCCGCCAGCCGCGGCGTCCGGGGCGGGCGTCGCGCCCAGCAGGGCATTCACGCGTTCCCGCAGCCGCGCCACGCCGGCCGATAGCTCATCGCTGCGTCCCGGCGCTTCTCCCATCCAGAAGGGAATGCTGGGGGCCATGCCGTGCGCATCCTCGACGCGCACCCTGCCGGTCTCCACGCGCAGGATGCGGTACGAGGTATTGCCAAGCTGGAAGACATCGCCGGCCAGGCTTTCGACGGCGAAGTCTTCGTTCACCGTGCCGATGTTCAGGCCCTGCGGCTCCAGGATCACCGCGTAATCGGCGTTGTCCGGGATGGTGCCGCCGGACGTCATCGCGGTCAGCTGGCTTCCACGCTTGCCTCGCACCGTGCGCGCCACCGCGTCGCGGTGCAGGTAGACGCCGCGCTGTCCATTGCGGCCAACATAGCCGCTGGCCAGCATGCGCAGCACTGCGTCGAAGCGTTCGCGGGGCAGGCCGGCATAGGGATCGGCCCGGCGCACCATGTCGAAGAGGTCGTCTTCGCCCCATTCGCGGCACGAGACGTCCGCGACGATCTGCTGCGCGAGTACATCCAGCGGCGCGCGGGGAATCCGCAGCAGATCCAGTTCGCCGCGCCGCACGCAATCCAGCAGCGCCGCGCATTCGATCAGGTCGTCGCGCGAGGTGGGGAACAGGCGCCCTTTGGGCACGCCGCCCACATGGTGTCCCGCACGCCCGACACGCTGCAACAGCGCCGAGATCCCGCGCGGCGAACCGACCTGGCAGACGAGATCGACATCCCCGATATCGATGCCCAATTCCAGCGAAGCAGTGGCCACCAGTACCTGCAGGTGGCCGCGCTTCAGGCGCTGTTCCGCGTCCAGGCGGTGTTCCTTGGACAGGCTGCCATGATGGGCGGCCACCGCTTCCGTGCCCAGGCGCAGCGCCAGATGCCGGGCGGCACGTTCGGCCATGCGCCGGGTATTCACGAAGACCAGCGTCGTGCGGTGCTGCGCCGCCAGCACCGCCATGCGGTCGTACAGCAGCTCCCATACATCGTTGGCCATGACGGCTTCCAGCGGCACGGGCGGCAGTTCGATCGCCAGATCGCGCCGGCGGGTATGGCCGACATCGACGATGGCGCAATCGTTACCCCGGCCCGTTCCGGCCAGGAAGCGGGCCACCGCGTCCAGCGGTTTTTGCGTGGCCGACAGCCCGATGCGCGCGGGCGCTTCGCCGCACAGCGCGTCCAGCCGCGCCAGGCTCAGCGCGAGATGGCTGCCGCGCTTGGTGCCGGCCACCGCATGGATTTCGTCCACGATCACCGTGCGCGTGGTCGCCAGCATGGCGCGGCCGCTGGCGGAGGTCAGCAGGACATAGAGGGATTCGGGCGTCGTCACCACGATATGCGGCGGGCGCTTGCGCATTGCCGCGCGGTCCTGCTGGGTGGTATCGCCGGTGCGCACGGCGGTGCGGATGCCGTGATCGGGCAATCCCAGGCGCCGCAGCGCCTGGCCGATGCCGGCCAGGGGGGCTTCCAGGTTGACCTGGATATCGTTGGACAGCGCCTTCAGGGGCGAGACGTAGACGACCGTGGTTGCGTCGGGCAAGGTCCCGCCGGCCGCGATGCTGGCGCGCACCAGTTCATCGATGGCGGCCAGGAAGGCGGTCAAGGTCTTGCCCGAACCGGTCGGCGCGGCAATCAGCACGGGGCGGCGCTCGCCGATCAGGGGCCACGCGGCCTCCTGCGCCGGGGTGGGCGACGGAAAAGCGTGACGGAACCAGGCGGCGACAGCGGGATGGAAAGCGCCCAGCGCATCGGCGCCGGCACGGGAAGCGGTCATGCCTTCTTATATCGGGGCGCCGAAGCCGAAGTCAACGGCTAACATTGCCCCCATGAAGACGACCCTCGACGAAATGCAGACCTTCATCGCCGTGGTGGATAGCGGTTCCATCACCGCGGCATCGGCGCGGCTGGGCCAGACGGTATCCGCCATCAGCCGCGCCCTGGGCCGCCTCGAACGCAAGCTGGACACCACCCTGCTGCAGCGTACGACGCGCCGGCTCGCATTGACGGAGGAGGGTCGGCACTTCCTGGCCGACGCCCGGCGCATCGTCGAATCCGTGGACACCATGGAAGAGCAGATGGCCGTGCGCCGCCACGTGCCCTCCGGCCTGTTGCGCATCAATGCCGCATCGCCCTTCATGCTGCACGTCGTCGTACCGCTGGTCGGGGGCTTTCGCCAGCGATACCCCGAAATCACCCTGGAGCTGCATACCAGCGACCAGATCATCGATTTGCTGGAGCAGCGCACCGACATCGCCATCCGCATCGGCCCCTTGCGCGATTCGACGCTGCACGCGCGGCCGTTGGGCAGCAATGCGCTGCGGATCCTGGCCAGCCCCGCGTATCTGGCCGAACGGGGAAAGCCGAGCACTCCCGACGACCTGGCGCGCCACAGCCTGCTGGGTTTCACGCAGCCGGACACACTGAACCACTGGCCGCTGCGTCACGCCTCGGGCGACAGCCTGCCGATACAGCCCACGCTGTCGGCGTCCAGTGGCGAAACCTTGCGCCAGTTGGCGCTGGCCGGGCAGGGCCTGGTCTGCCTGGCGGATTTCATGACACGCGAGGATCGCCGCCGCGGCGACCTGGTGCAGGTGCTGGCGCGCGATACCGTGGAGACGCGCCAGCCCGTGCACGCGGTGTACTACCGCAATACCCAGCTGGCATCGCGTATCGCGTGTTTCCTGGACTACGTCGCCGGGCAGATGGGCGAGCTGCGGGATTGACCGGCCTTATTGTTGACGCAACTGCGCCGTCCGCCATTGCGTCAACGCGACCTGGCATGCCAGCTCCATATCGCCCGCGCCGGATCCCCCCAGCATGGCGGCACCCTGGCGCCGGCATTCCTTGTGCATGAAGCTATTGAAGCTGTCCTGCGAGTGCTTCAGCGCGCGCAGCGCCTCGGGCGTCGCGGCCGAATCGATTTTCTTCAGGCCGGATTCCACCTGGGCATACGCGGCGCGCATCGTCTGTTGCGCGGTCTTCAACCGGGTCTTCAGGCATCCCTGCATGGCGGTGCGCGGTTGATTGCCGATGGCCGTTTCGCAGGTATTCAGGACGCTGGCCGCGGTCGATGCGTCGGCCGCCCGCGCGCCGGCGGCCACGCCCAGCAGCGCGGCCGACATTGCCGCGCAAGCGATAGTGGTACGCAGGATGGTCGGTTTCATTGCCTACTCCTTGATCGAACGGCGTGTGCGGAATAACACTGCGGACGATTGTAGGCAGGACGCGCGCGGCGAGCGGCCCAGGGCATGAAATAGGCATGGAATCGGCAAGATAGTGCGTGCTTCCAAAAAAAAACCATGCACGGAAACAACGGTCCGGGATGCAGGCGGCGCGGCCGCGCTCGTGTCGTCCTGCATGCGGTTCCGGCACGCCGACCTGCCGGGTCGTGCGGGCATGTCGTGCCAACATGCTGCTCCTGTCTACGCGGCGTCGTGGAAGATTACCCCCATCACATGGCGGCGGCCTTCGCGCAGGCGGCTGACGCCGTGGCGCAGCTTGACGCGATAGACGCCGCGCGTGCCTTGTACCGGACGTTCGTTGACGGCGAATACCACGGCATCGCCCTTATCGAGCGGCACGACTTCCACGCGCGATTGCATCCGCGGCCGTTGTTCGGTCAACACGAACTCCCCGCCGGCGTAGTCGCGACCCGGCCGGGAAAGCAATATCGCGATCTGCAGCGGGAATACGTGTTCGCCGTACAGATCCTGATGCAGGCAGTTGTAGTCCCCCGGGCCATAGCGCAGCAGCAGCGGGGTGGGGCGCGCCTGGCCTCCCTGGTGGCAGCGGCGCAAAAAGCCCGCGTGCGTCGGCGGATAGCGCACGGGATTGCCCATGGCGGCATTCCAGCGATTGGCGATAGGGGCCAGGTAAGCGTAGGCCTGTTCGCGCAAGGCCTGGATCAGCCCGGGCAGGGGGTAGGCGAAGTACTGGTATTCGCCGCGTCCGAAGCCATGGCGGCTCATGACGATACGGCTGCGAAAGCGTGCGTTGTCGTCGTAGCAGGCCGCCACCGCGTCGCACTGCGCGTTGGACAACAGGCCGGGCAGCACGGCGCAGCCTAGATCGTCCAGCGCCCGGGCCGCCTCGGCCCAGTCCTGTCCGGCCAGGCCGACGGGCGGCGTGTCCAATTCGAGGGCGGACGGGCGCGCGGCGCGGCCGGGCGGGCGCCCGGGGGTGTCGACGCCCGCCGCGGTCTGGCGCGCGGCGTGATGCTCGGATGAGGACATGCAGAACCTTGCCGCGTGCGCGGCGTTAACTGGACAGTGTGAATGCCTGGACTGTGTGAATGCGGTTTCAGTCTAGGCCTGTCCACGTTCCGATCGCACTCCGGATGTTGCTCGGATACGGGCCGGGAGCGGCCGCCCGCCGATTTCCGGATGGCGGGCCTCGGCCGGCAGCCCGCACCGCCTGCCGCGCGGGAGTTCGGCATTGCCGGTCGCACGCCTGCGATGTACTGGTCCACTTCTTCGGCGCGGCATCATCAGTTGTCATATAACAAAAGCTCGGTTTTTCCGCGTATGCCTGGGCGTTCAGCTATGAGACAGGATTCCGGGTCTCGGGTGTAGGGATTTGTGCCATGTACGTTGTCGTACATCGATGATATAGTCTGCACCAGCGTAGGCCGGTGCCGCACCGCCGAACCGACACCGCGATATCCAAGAAAAGAGGGGTGGGCCACAAGCACCGCCCCGATGAAGAACGAGACTAGCGCGCGATGAGCTTTTCCCTGGATTTCAGCAGTCTCTGGCCCTACTGGCCGGTCTTTCTCAAGGGCGCGTGGCTGACCCTGAAAATGACCGCCGTCGCGATTTTCTTCGGCGTCATCCTCGGTACGCTGGTGGCGTTCGCCAAGCGCAGCCCTTACCGCCTGCTGGCCCGTGCGTGCGGCGTTTATATCGAGGCGGTGCGCAACACGCCTTTCCTGGTCCAGATATTCCTGCTGTTCTTCGGCCTGGCCAGCGCGGGCATCCATTTGCCGACATTCACGGCGGCGGTGCTGGCCATGATCGTCAACATCGGCGCCTATTCGGCGGAGATCATCCGCGCGGGCCTCGAGGCCGTGCCACGCGGCCAGATCGAGGCCGCGGAATGCCTGGGGTTATCGAAGTGGCGCATCGGCTGGCATGTGATGCTGCAGCCGTCCATCGAGAAGGTATATCCATCGCTGACCGGCCAGTTCCTGCTGATGATGCAGGCCTCGGCCGTCGCATCGCAGATTTCGGCAGAGGAACTGACGGCCGTCGCCAATACCGTGCAATCCGACACGTTCCGCTCGCTGGAGACCTATATCGTGGTCGCCGCGCTGTACCTGATCCTGTCCTTGCTGATCAAGCTGCTGGCATGGGCGGTGGGCGAGTACGCCTTCAAGCGGCGTCGCGCGATCCGGCTTGCCGCGGTGCGGGCCGGCAAGGCGCCGCCCAAGCGTGCCGGCGTATCGGCGGCCATCAAGCGGGGGGCCGCGTGATGCACGGTTTTTCGATGGCGCACTTCTGGTATCTGGTGCAGTCGATCGGCTGGACGCTGGTGCTGTCCGCGCTGGCGTTCGTGCTGGGCAGCATCGGCGGGTTCGGTGTGATGCTGGCGCGGATTTCGCCGCGCCGCTGGCTGCGGGTATCGGCCCTGGTCTATATCGAAATCATTCAGGGCATCCCGTTGCTGATCCTGTTGTTCATCGTCTATTTCGGCCTGTCGGTCTATGGCTACGAAGTGCCGTCGCTGGTGGCGGCCGGCCTGGCCCTGATGGTCTACGCCAGCGCCTACCTGGGCGACATCTGGCGCGGTTGCGTGCAGGCCATGCCCAAGCCGCAATGGGAAGCCTCCGAATGCCTGGCCATGACCCGCTGGCAGACGCTGCGGCTGGTCATCATCCCGCAGGCGGTGCGGCTGGCACTGCCTTCCACGGTCGGCTTCCTGGTGCAGCTGATCAAGATGACCTCGCTGGCGTCGGTAATCGGCTTCATCGAGCTGACCCGCGCCGGCCAGATCATCAACAACTCCATTTTCGAACCCTTCCTCGTATTCGGCCTGGTGGCCGCCTTCTATTTCGTGCTGTGCTACCCGCTGTCGCGCTGGAGCCAATCGATGGAGAACAAGCTCAATGTCGGCAATCGTTAAGCTCGACGATGTCTATAAGCGCTTCGGCTCGAACCAGGTCCTGCAGGGCGTTTCCTTCGAGGTGGCGAAGGGCGAGATGATCGCCGTGATCGGCGCCAGCGGCTCGGGCAAGAGCACCGCGCTGCGCTGCATCGACCGCCTGGAAACCATCGACCAGGGCAGTATCGAGGTTTGCGGCATTCGCGTGGACGGGCCGGACGTGGATCTGCGGCAATTGCGGCTGGAAGTGGGGATCGTGTTCCAGAGCTACAACCTGTTCGCCCACCTGACCGTGGAAGAAAACATCATGCTGGCGCTGCGGCATGTCAAGAAGCACAGCCGCGAGCAGGCGCGCGGCATCGCGATGTCGGTGCTGGAGCAGGTGGGCCTGGCGCAAAAGGCGGCGGCCTATCCGGAACAGTTATCCGGCGGCCAGCAGCAGCGCGTGGCGATCGCCCGGTCGCTGGCCATGTCGCCCAAGGTCATGCTGTTCGATGAAGTTACCTCCGCGCTCGATCCTCAACTGACGGGCGAGGTGCTGCGCGTCATGGAAGACCTGGCGGCCGGCGGGATGACGATGATCCTGGTCACTCACGAAATGGCCTTCGCCAAGCGCGTGGCCGACCGCATCATCTATATGCACCAGGGCAAGGTCTGGGAGGTGGGCGACGGCGGCATGCTGGACACGCCCCGGACGCCCGAGCTGCGTGCCTTCCTGAGCAACGGGCTTTGATCCGCTTTCTTTTCACGGCAGTTCGATCAACACAAACCTCAACGAGGAGACATTCTTGAAACTCAACCCTCTATTCCTGCGCGGCGGCGTCGCCGCGCTGTTGCTGGCCGGTGTCGCGCACGCGGCCGTCGCGGACGAACTGGCCGATATCAAGAAGGCCGGCAAGATCCGCGTGGCCATCGCCATGGGCACCCCGCTGTACAGCTATGTGGATGACAATCTGAAGCCGGTCGGTTCCGACGTCGAGACCGCGCAGTTGCTGGCCAAGGACCTGGGCGTGAAGCTGGATATCGTGCAGGTCACCAACGCGGCGCGCGTGCCGACGCTGCAGGCCAAGCGCGCCGACCTCGTGGTGGCGGACTTGTCCATCACGCCGGAACGCGCCAAGGTGGTGGATTTTTCGGTGCCTTACGCGGTGATTTCCCTGATCGTGGGCGGGCCCAAGAACATCAAGATCACCGGCTATCCCGACCTGAAGGGCAAGACCATCGGCCTGACGCGCGCCACCGTGAACGACAGCATCACCACGGAACTGGCCAAGGGCGCGGACATCAAGCGCTACGAGGACGATGCCACGTTGATCACCTCGATGGTAACCGGCCAGATCGATATCTTCTCCAGCACGCCCTCCAATCTGGCGGAAATCCAGAAGCGCGCGCCGCAGCGCAACGTCGAAATGAAGTTCGGGCAGAAGGATTTCGACCTGGGCATCGCCCTGCAGCAGGGCCAGCCCGCGCTCAAGAACTGGGTCAACAACTGGATCCGCGAGAATATGAAAAACGGCAAGCTGAACGCGATCTACAAGAAGTATCACGGCCGCGATCTGCCCACGCGTATCACGCAGGCGGGGTAAGGCCCGTCCCGATACCTTGCGCAGACGTGCGCTGACGCCACCGGCGTGCGGCGTGCAGGCATAGCCTGCGCGCCGGCGCCGGTTTTTCGTTATGCTGGGCGGCTTCGATGCGGACGAGGCGACGGATGCGCGCCATCCCGCACCGGGATCCGAACGGGAGCACATGGGGATGAAACGGGGGGGAATGCAGTGTCTGCGTTGACGCAATCCGGCAAGGGCGCGGGAAGCGCGGCCCGCGCGACCGGGATAGGCGTACTCGCCATTCTGCTGTGGGCCGCGCTGGCCTTGTTGACCGTCCGGGCCGGCGCGCTGCCGCCGTTCCAGCTGCTGACACTGAGTTTCGGCGTGGCGTTCGTGGGTGGCATTTGCGCGCTGTTGCCCCGCGGGCGCGCGGCGCTGGCGGAAATGCGCCAGCCGCTGCGCCCCTGGCTGCTGAGCTTCGGCGGCATCTTCTGCTATCACGCCCTCTACTTTTACGCGCTGTCCCACGCGCCGGCCGCGCAAGCCAGCCTGATCGCCTACCTGTGGCCCCTGTTCATCGTGCTGTTCTCCGCGCTGGCGCCCGGCGGGCGGCTGCAAGGCCGGCATGTGCTGGGCGCGGTGCTGGGCCTGGCCGGCACCGCGCTGATCGCGCTGGATCGCTCCGGGGCCGCCGATGCCGCGTGGCCGGTTGCCGGTATCGCCGCCGCCTTCGGTTGCGCGCTGATCTGGTCGGGGTATTCGGTGCTGAACCGCCGCTATGCCAATGCGCCCAGCAGCATGATGGTGGGCGTTTGCGGACTGGTGGCAGTGGCCGGGGCCGCCTGCCATGCCGCGCTGGAGACCACCGTGCCGGTCAGCGGCGCGCAGTGGGGCGCGATCCTGCTGCTGGGGCTGGGGCCGACGGGCCTCGCCTTTCTTGCCTGGGACTATGCCACCAAGCACGGGCATCTGGCCTTGCTGGGGCCCTTGTCGTACCTGGCACCGCTGCTTTCGACACTCTTGCTGGTCCTGACGGGCGAAACGCCCGCCACGCTGTCGCTGCTGATGGCGGCGCTGCTGATCATCGGCGGGTCCGTGGTGGCGACCATCGCCCGCCGGTAGCGGAATGCCCTAAAGCACTTCCAGCGGCAGCTTGCGTTTGGGGGGTGGAAAGGCCTGGTCCAGTTCGGCCAGGTCCCGGTCGGTCAGCGTCACATCCAGGCACGCCAGGTTTTGCTTCAGGTGCTCGCGCGATGCGCTCTTGGGGATGGCGATGACCCCGGGGTCGCGCAGTACCCATGCCAGCGCCGCAGCCGCCGGGGCGATGCCGTGGCGTTCGCCTATCTGCTTGAGCGTGGGGTCGTGCAACAGGCGGCCTTGCTCGATCGGCGAGTAGGCCATGATGGGTATCCGCCGCTCGCGGCACCACGGCAGCAGGTCGAACTCGATGCCACGCCGCCCCAGGTTGTACAGCACCTGATCGGTTTGCACCCGATCGCCGCGGGGCAGGGCGCTGACTTCCTTCATTTCGCCGAGGTCCAGATTGCTGACACCCCACGCGGCGATCTTGCCTTGCTCGACCAGTGCCTCGAAGGCTTCTATCGTTTCGCCCAGCGGATATGGCCCGCGCCAGTGCAGCAGGTAGAGATCGATGCAGTCCACGCCCAGGCGCCGCAGGCTGGCCTCGCAGGCACGCGCCACGCCGCGGCGCGACGCATTGCCCGGCAATACCTTGCTGACGAGGAAAACGTCGTCCCGCCGGCCCTGGATGGCGCGGCCGACGATCTCCTCCGCGCCGCCATTGGCGTACATCTCGGCGGTATCGATCAGTGTCAGCCCGTGGTCGATGCCGGCTTGCAGCGCGCGGATTTCGGCCGCCGCGCGCGTGGGCGATTCGCCCATGAACCAGGTGCCCTGGCCCAGGGCACACAGGGATCGTCCATCCGGAAAAGCGACGGTTCGGCGCGTGGTCGTCATGGCGGGCTCCTCCGTTGCGTGCCGCGGCCCGCAAGCCGCGGCGGGTGTTCAGCCGCAGCGCAGCGCGGTCAGGGCTCCCTGTTCGTCCAGGATCAGATTGATGCGCCGCGGGTCGTATTCCATCGTCATGACTTCGCCGGGCTTGAGCACGCGGGTCTTGCTGGAAGAAGACGCCTGCTTGATCTGGTTTTCCACCGAGCTGGTCAGCTTGGTGCCGATCAGTTTCTGCACCGGTTGGGCGTCGCAGTCCCGGCCGGCCGCATAGGATGGGGTATAGCCGCCACCGCCGCTATCCGTGGAGCCTTCCGTGGCGGTCGTGCTGTCCGTGGTGCCGGAGGCCGTGGAGGATGTCGTGTCGTCCGCGCCGGCCGACGATGCCTGCCGGCCCGTGGGGGCGCAGGCGGCGAGACTGGCGACAAGAACGAGCGGGATGAGCTTGCTGATCATGCGTACCCCTATAACGGCGTTGATATGGCGCCTGAGCGCCCTTGCGAGAATGACCCGTACATCATAGTTCAGTGCGAACGGCTTGCGTTCGCGGCGGCGCGGGCGCGTTGCCTTCCGCCCCCAGCGGCGTGGCGACCTCCTCCAGCGGCTTGCGTTCCGCATCCACGCCATGGCGCAGGGCCAGCAGGCCGGCCGCGATGACGAGCAGGGCGGCGATCGCATAGCCGACGCCGACGGCGTCGCGGCTGCCGCTTTCGATCAGTGTGCCGAACAGCACCGGGCCGATGAAGCCGCCGGCCCCGGTGCCGACGGCGTAGAAGATGGAAATGGCCAGCGCGCGGGTTTCCAGGGGGAAAACTTCGCTGACCGTCAGGTAGGCGGAACTGGCCGCGGCCGACGCCAGGAAGAACACCGCCGACCAGCACAGCGCCAGTGTGCCGGCGTTCAGCCAGCCCGCCATGAAGGCCCAGCCGGTCAATGCCAGCGCGATCCCGGCCGAGACATACGTCAGCGCGATCATGCGGCGCCGCCCCACGTGGTCGAAGAGCGGGCCGAGCAGCAGCGGTCCCAGCACATTGCCGGCGGCGAAGGGAAAGATGTATAGCGCCACCCGTCCCTGCGGGACGTCCATGAAGCGCGTCAGCACCAGCGAATAGGTAAAGAAAATCGCGTTGTAGAAAAAGGCCTGGGAAATCATCATCGACAGGGCGACCACGCTGCGCCTGCGATACCGCTGCAGCAGGACGTGCGCCACCTGGCGCACCGTCGGCACGGCCTGGCGATCGAAAGTCACGCTGCCGGCCGCCGGCGGCAGGCCGCCTTCGCGGACGGCGACCTCGGCCTCGATATCGTCGACGATGCGCAGGGCTTCGGCCTCGCGCCCGTGCGACAACAGCCAGCGCGGGCTTTCCGGCACATGGCGCCGTACCAGCAGGATGGCCAGGGCCAGCACCGCCCCCAAGGCGAAGCCGGCCCGCCAGCCGTATTCCGGACCCAGTACGCGGGCGTCGAGCAGGACCAGGCTGACGGCCGCGCCCAGCGCGGCTCCCAGCCAGAAGCTGCCGTTGATGGCCAGGCTGACGCGCCCGCGCACCCGCGCCGGAATCAGTTCGTCGATGGCCGAATTGATGGCCGCGTATTCGCCGCCGATTCCCAGCCCCGTGGCGAAGCGGCAAATCGAAAAGAAAACGAAGTTTGTGGAGAATGCCGTCAGCAGCGTGGCGGCCATATAGAGCGCCAGCGTCATCAGAAAGAGCTTCTTGCGTCCCAGGCGGTCGGCCAGCCGGCCGAAAACCAGGGCACCCACCACCGCGCCGGCGATATACAGCGAGCCGGACCAGCCGACCTGGATCGCGTCCAGCCCCAGCGTGTCCGGGCGTTCGAGCACGCTGCCCAGCGAGCCGACCAGCGTCACCTCCAATCCGTCGAGCACCCATGCCACGCCCAGCGCCAGGACGACGCGGGTGTGCCAACCGGACCATGGCAGGCGGTCGAGCCGGGCGGGGATGTCGCTGTGGATGACGCTCATGTCGCAGTTAACGGGGCGGTTCAGTGATTCTTCCCGGAGTGTGAGGGCGCGCGGTGTTCCGCGGGCGTGTCAAAATCCTTTTGACGGATACCAATGGAGACACGCCGCGGCGCCGCGGCGCAGACGCCCGATGCTCGACCTGAATGAGTTCCTGACCTTTTCGGTGATCGCGGAAGAGAAGAGCTTTTCGCGCGCCGCGGAAAAGCTCGGTATCTCCAAGGCACTGGCCAGCAAGCATGTGGCCGACCTGGAACATGCCCTGGGCGTTAAATTGCTGCATCGCACCACCCGTAAGATCGGGCTGACCACGGCCGGCGCGCTGTTCTATGAGCGCTGCCGCCAACTGGTGGCCCATGCGGAGGACGCCCGTCACGAGATCGAACAGTTCCGCAGCGCGCCGGGCGGCCTGATACGCGTCAGCTCGGCCATGGCGTTCGGGCGCCGCCATCTGGTGCCCGCGATTACGCGCTTTCTGGAGCAGTACCCCGATATCTCCATCGACCTGGACCTTAGCCAGCAGTTTCCCGACCTGATCACCGGGGGCGCCGATGTAGTGATACGGCAGGCGGACGAACCCTTGCTGGTTTCGCTGGTGGCGCGGCGACTGGCGCCGGTACGCTGGGTCGCCTGCGCCAGCCCGGCGTACCTGGCCCGGCATGGCGCGCCGCGCGTGCCGGCGGACCTCGCCGCGCACAATTGCCTGGTGTATTTCGTCAACAGCAAGGGGGAGTGGTCGTTCACCGATGCGACCGGCGCGCATGCCGTGCGGCCCAAGGGCAATTTCAAGGCCAACAGCGCGGATGCCGTCCTGAACGCCGCGCTGGGCCACCTGGGCATCGGCGTGGTGCCCACCTTCGCGGCCGGCGACGCGCTGCGCAGCGGCCAGTTGGTGCGTGTGCTTCCGGCGTACGGGCTGCCGGAGCGCGGCCTGTACGCGGCCTACCTGCCCAATCCGACCATGGCACAGAGCACGCGCCTGTTCGTCGGTTTCCTGGGGGAGTATTTCGGCGACGGGCCTTACTGGGACCACGGCCTGGCCGGGTGAGTCACCCGAAGCGCGGTGAACAATCCGGGCCCAGCTTCGTGAACAATCTTTTCACGGAACCCTGTTGAATCGGGCGAGCCGGGCGGTCACCATGTTTTCCTCTGTAGATGACACTTCATAGGAAGACAGCATGGTTCAAGCAGCATCGTCCCAGGACCCGTCCTTGAGCGGTACGGGCGCCGTCACCTGGCAGGGAGGCCAGGAACACTGGATCCAGCGCGACGGCGACATCACGCTTTTCATGTGGCATAAGCCGGCCGCCGCCGGCGTTCCCCACGCCGGCACGGTGCTGTTCGTGCACGGGTCTTCCATGGCCTCGCAGCCCACCTTCGACCTCCGCGTGCCGGGCCGGCCCGATTCCTCCGTCATGGACTGGTTCGCCGCGCGCGGTTTCGATACCTGGTGCATGGATAACGAAGGCTATGGCCGCTCCAGCAAGCATCGGCCGATTAACTTCGACATTCCCAATGGCGCGCTCGACCTGGCCGCCGGCAGCGAATACATCCTGAAGCGTGCCAAGGACGACAAGCTGATGGTCTACGGCATTTCGTCGGGGGCCCTGAAGGCCGCGCTGTTCGCGCAGCAGCATCCCGAGCGCGTCGCCCGCGCGGCCCTGGACGCGTTCGTCTGGACCGGCGAAGGCAGTCCCACGCTGGCGCAGCGCAAGCTGAAGCTGCCGGAATTCCTGGCCAAGAACCGCCGGCCCATAGACCGGGCCTTCGTCGAAAGCATTTTCTCGCGCGACCATCCCGGCTGCGCCGACGAGAAGACGGTGTCCGCCTTCGCCGATGCCATCCTGTCGCTGGATAACTCCATGCCCACCGGTACCTATGTCGACATGTGCAGCAAGCTGCCCCTGATCGATCCGGAACAGCTGCGCGTCCCGACCATCGTCATGCGCGGCGAATACGACGGCATCGCTTCCTTCGACGACCTGGCGGAATTCTTCAAGCGCCTGCCCAACACCTTCAAGCAGTTCACCGTCATGCAGGGTATTTCGCACGCCAGCTTCCAGCAGAAGAACTACAAAATGGTCTATCACATCCTGCACGCATTCTTTACGCAGCCCGACCCCGTGTATCGCTGACGGCGGTGCGCCCCGGCGGCGCGATGCGCGAGTCCGGAACACCGGGCCGCGCCTTCCATAAATAGAAAAGGAGGAGACAACGATGCGACATCGATTTGCAGGCATCATGGCGGCGCTCGCCCTGGGCACGGCCGGCATGACCGGCGCCTGGGCGCAGGGCGATGCCAACACCTATCCCAGCGCGCCGATCAAGCTGGTCGTGCCGTTCGCGCCCGGCGGTTTCACCGACGTCGTGGCGCGCATGCTGGCGGAAAAACTCACCCCCGAACTGGGCCAGCCCGTCGTGGTGGAAAACCGCATGGGCGCGGGCTCCACCATAGGCACGGATTTCGTGGCCAAGGCGGCGCCGGACGGCTATACGCTGGTGCTGGTTTCCACCACGCACGTCATCGGCCCGTGGCTGTACAAGAAGCTGCCCTATGACGCCATCAAGAGCTTCGCGCCGATCACGAAACTGGTGGATAGCCCCTATGTCCTGGTCGTCAATCCCAAGGTGCCGGTGAAGACCGTCGGTGAACTGATCGCGCTGGCCAAGGCCAAGCCGGGCCGCCTGGATTATGCATCGTCGGGCAACGGCAGCAGCCAGCACCTTGCCGCGGCCTTGTTCGCCACCATGGCCGATGTCAAGATCAACCACGTACCGTATCGTGGCAGCGGGCAGGCCTTGAGCGACATCATCGGCGGCCAGGTGTCGATGGGTTTCCTGGGGGTGACGGCGGCCTTGCCGCAGATCGCGGCCGGGCGCCTGCGCGCGCTGGCCGTCACGACCCGCGAACGCTCGGCGGATCTGCCCGGTGTGCCGACCCTGGACGAGGCCGGCCTGAAAGGCTATGAAGCCAATATCTGGCTGGGGCTGCTGGCGCCGGCCGGCACGCCCAAGCCTATCCTGGACAAGCTGCATGACGCCACGGCCAAGGTGATGAAGGGACCGGAAACGGCCAAGGCGTTGGCCACCGCCGGGCTGACACTGAGCCTGAGCAGCGAAAGCGGGTTCGAAGCACTGCTGAAATCGGAATCGGCCAAGTGGGGCAAGGTCGTGCGCGATACGGGCGCGACGGTCAACTGACGCGCCAGAGCGGAACGCTTATGGCAGGATCGCCGGATAGCCGTCCAGCGCCAGGCTGATCTGCTGGCGGATATCCCATTCCTCCAGCCTGGCCTGCACCGGGCCATGGAAGGCGCCGTCGCGGATGACGAACATGGCGGGCAGGTGGAAGACTTCGTAGCGTTCGACCAGCCCGCCGTTATCGCCGGCATCCACCCAGCACAGGCGCTGCACCGGCAAGTCCATCTCCGGCAGGCGCTCGCGCGCCTGCCGGCAATTGCCGCACGTGAGGCTATGAAACACCAGCAGCGACAGGCCGGGCGCATCCAGCAGGAAGCGGTCGGCCGTGCCGTCATTCAGTTCTATCTGTTCCATCGGGATCGCATATGAAGGCAGGCGGATACCGGGCATCTTAGCGCGGTGCAACGCGGGGCCGCGGCAAAGCCGCGACGGTCGTGGGCCTTCAGGGGCCTGGCGGCGGGGCGTCAGCCATCGTGGCGACCGACTGTGGTTAAGATACACGGAACCGGCATCCTCCCGAGGCGACATGCAATCGAACAGTTTCTTTGAATCCCTGGGCAGCGTCCTGGGCGAAATCATCCGATCCATCGTCGGCGTGTTGCGCTACCTGTTGGGCGGCATCGGCCGGGCGATCAGCCAGTTTTCGGAAGGCGTGGCCCACGCCATGGGCATGAGCCCCAATCTGTTCAATTTCGCCGTGCTTATCCTTGGCGTCCTGTTGCTGATCGCGGCGATACGCGCCTTGCTGCGGCGATCCATACTGGGATTTTTGTTCTGGGCCATATTGGCCGTGCTGGTATTGGGCGCCTTGATCGGCTAAGGCACCGGGAGAACGCACATGGCGGAAGGTCGGATACGCACGGGCATCGGTGGGTGGACATTCGAGCCGTGGCGCAAAACCTTTTATCCCGAAGGGCTGCCGCACAGCCGCGAGCTGGAATACGCCAGCCGCCAGGTCACGGCCATCGAGATAAACGGCACCTACTACAGTACCCAGAAGCCCGCGTCCTTCGCGCGCTGGCGCGACGAGACGCCCGACGATTTCGTGTTTTCCCTGAAGGCGACGCGCTACGCCACCAACCGCCGCGTCCTGGCCGAGGCCGGGGATTCCGTGCACCGCTTCATCGAGAGCGGCATCAGCGAGCTGGGCGGCAAGCTGGGCCCCATCCTGTGGCAGTTCATGCCCACCAAGCGCTTCGACGCGGAGGACTTCGAGGCCTTCCTGGCACTATTGCCGGACCGCGTCGACGGCCGCCGGCTGCGCCACGTCATGGACGTGCGCCACGATAGCTTCATGGACCCGGCCTATCTGAAGCTGGCGCACAAGTACAAGGTGGCGACCGTCTATACCGACTCCGACAAGTATCCGTCTTTCGCCGACCTGACCGCCGACTTCGCCTATGCGCGGCTGATGCGGTCCAGCCCGGACAACCGTGCCGGCTACCCGCCCAAGGACTTGCGGGCCTGGGCCGACCGCGCCCACGCATGGGCGGCCGGCGGACAACCCGGCGATTTGCCCTGTGTCGATGCCGCCAGGACCAAAGCGCGCGCCAAGGGCAGGGACGTGTTTATCTTTTTCATCAACGGCCATAAGGAAAAGGCGCCCGCCGCGGCGCAGGCGTTGCTGGAGCAACTGGCCTGAATCCATCATCGACATCCCACGGCCTGCATACCCTCGTACCTCGACATCCATCATGACGCGCACCAACGAATACGGACAACCCATCGGCGATCCTCTACCGGGATGGACGCCGCGCCCGCGCCCCCCCGCCACGCCCATGCACGGGCGCTTCTGCCGCATCGAGCCGCTCGATCCCGGCCGCCACGCCGCGGACCTGTTCCACGCCTACAGCCAGGCGCCGGACGGGCGGCTGTGGACGTACCTGTCGAGCGAGCCCTTCGCCGACGCCGCGGCCTTCGATGCCTATATGGCCAAGGCGGCGGCCAGCACGGACCCCATGCATCACGCCATCGTGGACCTGGCGTCGGGCAAGGCCATCGGTACGGCCGCGCTGATGCGTATCGATCCCGCCAACGGCGTGATCGAAGTGGGGCACGTCAGCTACTCGCCCTTGCTGCAGCGGACGGCACACGCCACGGAGACGCAGTACCTGTTCATGAAGCGCGTATTCGAGGAATTGGGCTATCGCCGCTTCGAATGGAAGTGCGACAGCCTGAACGAGCCCTCGCGCAAGGCGGCGATCCGCTACGGCTTTACCTTCGAGGGCATATTCCGCCAGGCCATTGTCTACAAGGGCCGCACCCGCGATACGGCGTGGTTCTCCATGATCGATGGCGAATGGCCGGCTTTGCGCGTTGGCTACGAGGCCTGGCTGGCGCCGGACAACTTCGACGCCCAGGGCCGGCAGCGGCGTACCCTGGCGGCGTGCATGGGGCGGGCATGACTGCCGGTACGGATGTCGCCGCGGCCGACCGGGCGGAAGCGGCCAGCCTGATCCGGCGCTTGAGCCTGCAGCCGCATCCCGAGGGCGGCTATTACCGCGAGACCTACCGTGCGCCGGAACGCGTGCATCGCGCTGGCCAGGCTGCGGATCGCGCGGCCAGCACGGCGATCTATTACCTGCTGAGCGGCGATGCGTTTTCCGCGTGGCATCGCATCGGGTCCGATGAGATCTGGCATTTCCATGCCGGAGGGCCATTGCTGGTGCACGTGCTGGACGGGCGAGGGGGCCTGGCCACGCATCGGCTGGGCAATGCCATCGAGGACGCGGATTGCGTCTTCCAGGCCGTTGTGCCGGCCGGCTGCTGGTTCGCCGCGGAGCGCGTCCGCGCAGACCGCTACACCCTGGCCGGCTGCACGGTGGCGCCGGGCTTCGAGTTCAGCGAGTTCCAACTGGCCGATGCGGACCGCCTCGCCGCGGAGTACCCGGCGCATCGGGACCTGGTGAAAAGACTGGCGCCGCGATCGCGTTGAATCCGGGATCCGGCAGGCCGGGCGCCCGTACGGTCGCATCGATGGGTTCACGCGGTACCATACCCGGGTCTTCCGCATTCCATCCGGCCCGATATCGATATGCTCACGTCTCGCCATGCCCGCCCGTCCGTCACATCCCGCTCTCCGCGCCGCCACCGGCTGATTCGCCGTTGGCTGCCCGCGGCCATGCTCGCGGGGGCGGGAATCGCGGGATGCGCGCAGCCGTCCACGAGCGCCTCGGCACAGGCCATTGCGCCGGCCGCGGGTACGCCATCCACGACTATGCCATCGCCGAATGCACCCATGGCGAACCCGGTGTTGTCGCCGGGTGGCGCGGCCGATCAGCAGGATCGCGATCCCGCGCAATGCCTGGCGACGCTGCGCGCATCGGCGCCCGCCAATGGCGTCAGCGTCGCGGACTTCGACCGTTATACGCAGGACACGCGTTTGCTTGCCGTGACCGTGGCGGCCGCCAAGGCGCAGCCCGAAGGCCAGGAAACCTGGTGGGACTACATCGCCAAGACGGTGGACGACCAGCGCGTGGCCGACGGCAAGGCCGTCTTGGCCAAATCGCATGACGCATTGGCGGCCATCGACGATCGCTACCGGATCGACAGCGAACCGCTGGTCGCGATCTTCGGCATCGAGACGAATTATGGTTCCCAGCTCGGCAAAGTGGACGTACTGAATGCGTGGCTGACGCGCGCGTGCACGGAGCAAAAGCCATTGTGGGTAAAGAACGTCTATGCGTCCGTGCGGCTGCTGCGCGACGGTACCGTCACGCGCGACCGCTTCATCGGCTCGTGGAGCGGCGCCTTCGGCATGACGCAGTTCATCCCGACGTCCTTCTACGAGCTGGCCGCCGATGGCGATGGCGATGGCCGTATCGACCTGTACGGATCCCTGCCGGATGCGCTGGCGTCGACAGCGAATCACCTGCTCAAGCGCAAAGCCACCTGGACGCGCGGTATGCCGGCGGTCATCGAGGTACGCCTGCCGCCGGCGATGGCCGCGACCCTGCCTCCTTCGCCGGACAACGAAATCATGAATCGGGACGATCGCCGGTCGCTGTCGCAATGGAGCGACTCGGGTGTGACCCGCGCCGACGGTACGCCGCTGTCCACCGTCCCCCTCCCGCAGCCCTGGACATCCGTGCAGGCCTATCTGTTCGCGCCCACCGGGGCGCAGGGTCCGGCTTTCCTGGCCACGCGCAATTTCGATGCGATCCTGCACTACAACCAGTCGCACAAATATGCCCTGGCCGTCAGTCTGTTGACGAACCGGCTGAAGGACGGCCCGGGGCTGATCGCGGCGTGGCCGACCGACGATCCGGGCCTGTCGCGCGCGCAGATCAAGGAATTGCAGGGGCTGCTTGCCGCCCGCGGCTATGACGTCGGTACACCGGACGGCATCCCCGGCAGCAAGACGCGCCAGGCCGTCGCGGCCGAACAGCAGCGGCTGGGCCTGCCGCAGGACGGCAGAGTGGGCTACAAGATCTATAGCGCGCTTCAGAACGCCAGGTAAAAACGCGCGGCCGAGCCGGCTACAGCGCGGGCAGCACCAGATCCGCGGTGCCCGGCCTGACCCAGCGTACGCATTCGCGCGTGGTATCGATGCAGCCGCCGTCGATATACACGCCGCGCGGCTCGCGCAGCCTGACCATCTGCTTCAGGATACGCTCGACCTGGGCCGGATCGGCCATCGATTCCCGTACCCGCGCTTCCACGCGCGTTTCGTCCAGCCGCAGCATGCCCGTGTCATCGGTATGAACGCCATGGCGCCAGTGGTAGATCTCCACGCACTTGGCGGTCAGGCTGAAGGGTTGCTTGTGCTTCCAGAAGTTGTTGAACATACCGCCGCCCAGGTAGAACACCCAGGAGCCCTCGAAGCCTTCCACATTGGAAGAGCGTTCGTCCGGGTTGCGAAACCACAGGCGGTCGCCCGGCACGTAGAAGCGCGGCGGCAGCGGCTCTTCCATCGACCCGTACTCGCGCAGGAAGACGTCATGGAACAGGCCGGACATGATGGCGCGCTGTTCCCAGTGGCGCTGTAGCTGGTCCAGCAACGCCGGATTGCACAGCGCGAGTTCTTGCGCGATGCCCAGCAGGGTAACGTATTCGGTGGCGCGATAGCAGGAAAAGGAATACAGCTTGCCGGAGGCTTCCGGCTGCGTTGCCTTGATCAGGCCGTCGATCAGGGACTTGCCGGGCAGGATGGTGAAGCCGCGCGCTTCGTCGTAGGTCCAGTAGTCTTCCGGGCGTTCGGCGTGTTCCGTATCGAAGGCCAGTTCGGTCAGGCTGGCGGCATGCACGATGTTCAGCTTGATGCGTACCGCGGAAATGAATTCGTCATGGCTGGGATAGCGAAAGGGCACCGGCGCGGCCAGCATGGCCAGTACGACTTCGCGTTCCAGGTTGCGGCTGTCGTCCGGATAGCGCCCGGCCAGTGCCGCGGCCAGCCGCGTGGTGTCGTGATCGGGCGTCCAGCGCTCGGCCGCGGCGTCCGTCAGGCGGAACGCCGATACGGGGCCGTCCTCGTCCCGCCACGCCTGTGTCGCGACCAATTCTTCCAACCCAAGATCCGCAAGATAGGCCGTCATGCGCCGCGCCGTTTCGCCGTGATCCGCGGCGTGGCCGAACACCTGCACGCCTATTGCGCGGGCACGCGCGGAAAATGGGGTATTTCGATTCACGAAAAGGCCTCCCTGGGGCCGTCGCGACAGTGCGCGACGCTGACGAATTTCTGAACGGTACGCCGTGAATGGCCGGCTTTCGCGGCCTTCTTGCGGTCGATTTCGCGATCATAGGCGATCGGCCTATGATTGCCGACGTTCGGGTGCATGAGGTGTCGCGCATGACGCGGCCACCCCGCCCATAGAGAGGGGAAATGAAGGAAAGTTCGTCGCACCGCGGCATGCTCTGGGTCGTCGCCGCGGGATTTTTCATGCAGTCCCTGGATGCCACGATCGTCAACACGGCCTTGCCGGCCATGGCTGACAGCCTGCACGAGCTGCCCCTGGCGATGCGGCCGGTGATCGTCGCGTACTCGCTGTCGATGGCGATGCTGACGCCCGCTTCCGGCTGGCTGGCCGACCGTTTCGGTACGCGCCGCGTCTATTTCACATCCATCCTGATTTTTGTCCTGGGCTCGCTGTTCTGCGCCATGGCCGCCAATCTGTCGCAACTGGTCATCGCACGTGTGGTCCAGGGCGTGGGCGGCTCGATGCTGCTGCCCATCGGCCGCCTGGCCATCCTGCGCTCGGTGCGCGGCGAGTCGTACATCGCGGCGCTGGCGTTGATTTCCATCGCCGGGCAGGTAGGGCCGATGATCGGTCCCATGACCGGCGGCTGGCTGGTGCAGGTACTCAGCTGGCATTGGATATTCCTGATCAATATCCCCATCGGCATCCTCGGGCTGGCCGCCGTGCGGCGCTACATCCCGCCCGAATCCGCGGCGTCTCCGCCCGCGTTCGATTTCGTCGGCTTCACCCTGCTGTCCACCTGCATGGTGGCGTTCTCGTTCGCCATGGAAGGCACGGACGGCCCCGGCCGGGCCGCCTATATCGCGGGCCTGTTGGGCTTGAGCGTGCTTACCGTGATGGTCTATATCGCCCATGCCCGCCGCCGGCCGAGGCCCTTGTTCAGGCTGGGCCTGTTTCGCGACGAAACCTTCAGCATCGGCCTGGTGGGCAATCTGGTCTCGCGCATCGGCAGCAGCGGCGTCACCTTCCTGCTGCCCCTGCTATTGCAATTGCAGCTGGGCTACGAACCTTTCTATGCGGGGATGATGATTTTCCCGACCGCCCTGGCGGCCTTGATCACCAAGCGCTGGGTGGCGCCGCTGGTGCGGCGTTATGGCTATGAGACCTTCCTCTCGGTGAATACCGTCGTGGTGGGCGTATCCATTATGTCGTTCGCGCTGATCGCGCCGGGATGGCCGCTGGCATTGCAGATCGTGCAACTGGCGATCTTCGGCGGCGCGAATTCCATGCAGTTCGCCGCGATGAACAGCGTCACCCTGAAGGGCCTGAGCGTCGAGGACGCGGGCAGCGGGAACAGCCTGTTTTCCATGGTGCAAATGCTGGCCCTCAGCCTGGGGGTCAGCCTGAGCGGCGGCCTGGTCGGCATGTTTTCCCACGGCGCCCACGCCGACGCCTGGGGATTCCGCTGGACCTTCCTGTGCGTGGGCGGCGTCACGCTGCTGTCGACCCTGATCTTCAAGAGGCTGGACGTCGATACGGTGCGCGGCAGCGCGTGAAGGTTATGCTCATCCGTGGGCACGGCACTTGCTGGACCATGGCTTTACGAACGCGCTGTCCCCAGGGCAGCCATCGACTGGGAGGTCAAGCATGACGCATCGAATCAAATTGTCGGCAATCGGATTGGCATTCTGCGCCGCGGGCGTGCTGGGCGCCGCGGGGCCGGCATGGTCTGCGTCCGGCCCGGACGCGCAATACCGTGAAGACGTAGCCCGATGCAAGAGCGGGGCCAGCGGGCAGGACCAGGCGACTTGCATGCGCGAAGCGGGCGCTGCGCTGGTGGAGCGCCGCCGCAATGGCCTGAGCACGCCGGCCGATCCCCAAAGCAACGCCACGGCGCGCTGCAATGCGCTACCGGCGGATCAGCGCCGGGATTGCATGATCCAAATGTCCGGACAGGGCAATACCACCGTGCAGGGCAGTGTCTCGGCGGGCGGCGTCCTGCGTGAAACCGTCATCCCGGTACCGGCCGGCACGCCCGGCAGTACCCCGGCGGGAACCACGCAGCCCGGCTATACGCAACCGGGGTATTCGCAACCCGCCACGCCCGTGGCGCCGCCGCCGGCCGTTCCGCCCAGCGGCTACGGCACGCCCGCGCCCTACGGCGGTACGATGCCCCGCCGCTAAGCACGCGCCGCAGCGAGCGGCCCGGGCGGGCCGCTCGGGCTTCTCTCTTAAGGGCAAGTCTATTCGGGCCGCGGGTCCCTCAATCCCGTGTCGGGCCGGCACAGCCGGCCCTCTCGTATTTGGCCGGCCACCGCCGCCGGGGCGCGGCGTTGCGCAACTCGTCCTGCACATCGGCGCGCATGCCCGGGTTGCTGCGATGCAGCATAAGGGGTTTAATGCAAACACCGGGACTTACCCGCCAGGCCAATCGCAATGCGAAGCAAGCTGTCCACGCTATTCTTTTCTACCGCCCGCAAGGTCGCGCGCCTGCAGCGGACCGCGTGGCGGCTGGGTATGCCAGGGCTCTTCGACGAAAGGGCCACGCAGCGGCCCCGGTCCCGGCCGGCGAAGGGCCCCTCGGCGCGCAAGCCCCTGGCCGCCGACGCGGCACCCGAGTTCGATACCGCCGATTTCGCCGGAACCTGGAAGGCCCGCGTTTACCGCACGCCGCCCGTGCCGGGCGCCTGGCCGGTGCGCCTGTCGTATTTCGTTTATATGCCCCCGAAGCTGCGCAAGGGCGGTCCCGTACTGGTCATGCTGCATGGGTGCGAACAGAGCGCCCTGGATTTCGCGGTGGGCACACGCATGCACCGCCTGGCCGATCGCGAGGGTTTGCTGCTGGTGTATCCGCAACAGCCGCTGCGCGGCCATCGGCATCGCTGCTGGCATTGGTACCAGCCCGACGCCGCGCACGGATATGCGGAGGCCGATGCGATCGCCGGCATCGCGCGCGCCGCCGTGGCGGACTACCACGCCGATCCGGCGCGGATCTATATCGCCGGACTGTCCGCCGGCGCCGGCATGGCGGCACTGACCGCCCTGCGCCATCCGGATGTCTTCGCCGCGCTGGCCATGCATTCCGGGGCGGTGCTCGGCAGCGCGCGCAGCGCCGGCGAAGGGCTGCGCGCCATGCGGCATGGGGCCTCGGAGCCGCCGGAGACGGCCCTGGCCTCGCTGCTGCCGGACCGCGCCGCGTTTCCCGGCATGCCTGCCATCATCCTGCAGGGGGATCGCGACACCGTCGTCGACCGGCGCAACGGCGCGCAGTTGCTGGCGCAGCTGGCATGGGCCAACGGCCTGAAGGTGGGCGCCGCCGCATCCCAGCCGGAGGCCGAGGGCAGTTCGCGCCACTATCTGCGCACCGATGTACCGGCTGGGCGGGGCGCCGTCGTCAGCCTGTGCGAAGTGCCCGGTCTGGGACATGCCTGGAGCGGCGGCGACGCCCGCGTGCGCTTTCACGCGCGCCAGGGACCCGACGCGTCGCGCCTGATGTGGCAGTTCTTCAAGACACGCCGCCGTCTTCCGGTGGCCGCTGTCGCCGAGGAATGACCGATTTGCCGCGTCCTGCCGTTCGCGGCCGCCGCCAGGGACCCATACGCGGCAGCCTGGCCGCACGGGGGCGCGTTGAAATTCAGCCCGGAGGCTGCGCCAGGGTATGCCAGGCGAAATCAGGCAAAATGGCGGCTATTTCCCCCGCACGCTTTTTCCATGTCCGACGTTATCGCCCTGATATTCGATTTCGACGATACGCTTGCGCCAGACAGCACGTCCGGCTTTCTGGCGAACATCGGCGTGGACACGGCCGGCTTCTGGAAAGAACAGGTGGATCCCTTGTTGTTCGAACAGGACTGGGACCCGGTCCCGGCTTACCTGTATCGCATGATTCAGCTCTCGCGCGCCGGCTCGCATGGCCTGATCACGCGCGACCGCTTGCGGGACTGGGGGCGTCAACTGCCTTTGCATGACGGCGTGACGACGGTATTCCAGCGCCTGCGCGACGCGGTGCGCGAAGCGCAACCCCAGGTATCGCTGGAGTTCTATCTGATCTCCAGCGGCATCGGCGACGTCGTCCGGTCCACCGCGATTGCCCCCGAGTTCACGGAAATCTGGGCGTCCGAATTCGTCTACGGCGAAGACGGCGGCATCGACTTCCCGCGCCGCGTCGTCAGCTTCACGGACAAGACGCGCTATCTGTTCCATATCCAGAAAGGCATCATCGGCCGCGAATTCCACAACAAGCCCTTCGAAGTCAATCGCAAGGTGCCGGAAGACCGCCTGCGGGTGCCCTTCGACCAGATGGTGTTCGTCGGCGATGGCTATACCGATATCCCTTGCTTTTCGCTGATCCGCGGCGCGGGCGGCATCGCCTTCGGCGTATGGGATCCGCGCCACCGCGACAAACGCAGCCGGGCCTGGGGGTTCATCGAACAGGGCCGCGTGTCCAATCTGAACCACGCCCGCTATGACGAGGACGCCGAACTCTATCAACTGCTGGAAGAGGCCGTGAGCAGCCTGGCGCATCGCATTGCCCTGAAGTCCCGGGTGTATCGTGGTTGAATCGGTCGCCGCCAGGACGGCCGGCGAACAGGCGCAGTTCGACGCGGCCATGATGGCGCTGGCGCTGGCGCAGGCCCAAGAGGCCGGGCAGGCGGGCGAAGTGCCCGTGGGCGCGGTCGTGGTCGATTCCCAGGGGCAGGTGCTGGGCGCCGGCTACAACCGTACGATCATCGACGCCGACCCCACCGCGCATGCCGAAATCGTCGCCCTGCGCGCGGCCGCGCGGCGGCTGTCCAATTACCGTTTGCCCGGGCTGACGCTCTACGTCACGCTGGAGCCGTGCGTCATGTGCATGGGCGCGATGCTGCATGCCCGGCTGGCGCGCGTCTGCTATGGTGCCAGCGATCCCAAGACGGGCGCCTGCGGCAGCGTGCTGGATGTCGGCGCGGTGGCGCAACTGAATCACCATACGTCGTTTCATGGCGGCGTCCTGGCCGAACCCTGCGGCGACATTCTGCGGCAGTTTTTCCGGGCGCGTCGCATCAAGGAAAACCCCCAATGAGCAGCAAGCACGGCATTTATCTGTTTTCCCCTTCCTCCGCGGTACAGGATCCGGCCGCGCTGGAACGCGCGCGGCAGCGGCTGGAGGCCGAAGGCTTCAAGACGGCGATCGACCGCGGCGCGGCCGCCACGCACCAGCGCTTCGCCGGCACGGATGCGCAACGCCTGAAGGCGCTGTCGCGCGCGCTCAAGCAGAAGCACCCGATCGTCATGGCCACGCGTGGCGGCTACGGGCTGGGACGCCTGCTGCCGATGATCGACTGGAAGGCGGTGGCCGATAGCGGCAAGCGTTTCGTCGGGCACAGCGACTTCACCGCATTCAACCTGGCACTGCTGGCGCAGACCGGCGAGATCAGCTACAGCGGTGCGACCGCCGTCGCGGATTTCGGCGGCGACGAGATGGACGACCTGACGGCCGCCCTGTTCGGCGAGCTGATGCGCGGCGAACTGGAAATCCTCAGTTTCGAAACGCCGGATGCGGATCCGGTGGATTGCCGCGGTATCCTGTGGGGCGGGACGCTGGCCATGGTCGCCTCGCTGGTGGGGACGCCCTACATGCCCGGCATCAAGGGCGGAATCCTGTTCCTGGAGGACGTCGGCGAACACCCGTATCGCGTCGAGCGCATGCTGACGCAGCTCTGGCAGGCCGGCATTCTGCAGAAGCAGAAGGCAATCCTGCTGGGGTACTTCACCAACTATCGCCTGGCGCCCCATGATGCGGGCTTCGATATGCCGGCCGTGCTCGCCTGGTTGCGCAAGACCGTGAAGGTGCCGGTGCTGACGGGCCTGCCGTATGGCCACATCGCATCCAAGGCGACGCTGCCGGTGGGCAAGAAGGTCGGCCTGGCAACCGAGCCGGGCATGGTGCATCTGGTGCTGGACGAACACGACCACTGACCGCGGTCGTCCGCCGGGGCCGTGATATCCTCGGCGCGTTGAACGCGTTCAGCGGTTATTCAGAATGGCGCCCTGGCGCCGCCAACTTTATTTGCTGGAGCCTGCATGCCTCATTCCACACCGCTCATTACGACGATTGTGGGCGGTCTGGTATTGGCGTTTGTCCTTGCCGCCATCGCGGTGCGCCTGAAGCTGCCCCCCCTGATCGGTTATCTGTGCGCAGGCATCCTCTGCGGGCCCTATACCCCGGGCTTCACCGCCGACAGCCACCTCGCCAATGAGCTGGCCGAACTCGGCGTCATCCTGCTGATGTTCGGCGTGGGGCTGCATTTTTCGCTGCGCGACCTGCTGTCGGTCAAGCACATCGCCGTGCCCGGGGCCATCGCGCAGATCGCGGTGGCCACGGCGATGGGCCTGGGCCTGTCCTGGATGCTGGGCTGGAACATGGGCGCTGGACTGCTGTTCGGGCTGGCCCTGTCGGTGGCCAGTACCGTCGTCCTCATCAAGGCCATGGAGGACAGCAACCTGGTCGATACCAACGAAGGCCGCATCGCGGTCGGCTGGCTGATCGTCGAGGACCTGGCCATGGTCGCCGCGCTGGTGCTGATTCCCGCCCTGTCCGGCGTGCTGGGCGGCCGAGAACAGGATAACGGCGGCGCATCGCTGTGGGCGATATTGGGCGTGACCGCCGTCAAGGTGGCGGCCTTCGTCGCCCTCATGCTGGTGATCGGTCGGCGCGTCATTCCGTGGCTGCTGGAACGCGTGGTGTACACCGGCAACAGGGAACTCTTCCGCCTGGCGGTGCTGGCTTGCGCGCTGGGTATCGCCTATGGCGCGACCGCGCTGTTCGGCGTGTCGTTCGCGCTGGGCGCCTTCTTTGCCGGCATGGTGATGGCAGAGTCGGAATTCAGCCAGCGCGCCGCGGACGAATCCCTGCCCATGCGCGATGCGTTCTCGGTATTGTTTTTCGTATCGGTCGGGATGCTGTTCGACCCGCTGGTACTGGTGCGCGACCCATGGGGCGTGCTGGGCACCTTCCTGATCATCCTGGTCGGCAAGTCGATTGCCTCTTACCTGATCGTGCGCTCCTTCCGCCATCCCAAGCTCACGGCCCTGACGATTTCCGCCAGCCTGGCGCAGATCGGCGAGTTCTCTTTCATCCTGGCCGGCCTGGGCGTGATGCAGGAGATCCTGCCCAAGGCGGGGCAAGACCTTATCCTGGCCGGCGCCATTCTTTCCATCCTGGTCAATCCCTTGTTGTTCAACGCGCTGGACCGCTATCGGGCCAATCTGGAGCGGGTGCGCATCCGGCCGGAAGAGCCGGATCCAGGCGTGTAGGGCGCGTGCGGGCGGCCGTTTCAGGCTCCCAGCATCCCGGTCATCCATGATGGACCGCGGCCCGGGCCGCTGTCGCTTTCCGGCGATGCCGGATTCCTGCCGGCCAGGATGCCGCAACTCGCGAGACTGTCCGCGTCGCAATGTGCCGCCGCCCGCCCGGGTACCTCATGGACCAGCGTTTTGGTGGCGGCGACCGCGTCGGGCGCGGTCAGCATGAAGGTGTCGACCAGCGCGGCGATGCGCATATCCAGGGAGTCCGGTTCGGACAAGCCATGCACGAAGCCGATGCGCCAGGCTTCGGCGGCACTGAAGGTTTCGCCCGTCAGGAACCAGCGCGTGGCGTCGCGCGGGCTCATGGCGCGCAGGACATAGGGCGCGATGATGGAGGGGATCAGGCCCAGCCGCGTTTCCGGCAGCGCGAAGGTCGCCTGCGACGAGGCGATCGCGATATCGCAGGCCGATGCCAGCCCCATGCCCAGCCCCATGCAGACGCCGTGCAGCCGCACGATGGTCGGCTTGGGGCAGCGGTATATGGTCTCCAGCATGGCGGCGCAGGCCGCCGTATCGGCCCGCACGGACATCTCGCCCGCCTGCGCGCTCTGGCGCAGCCATGTTTCGTCCGCGCCGCCGCAGAAGGCGATGCCGCGTGCCGCCAGCACGATGGCCCGTACCTGGCTGTCATTGGACAGGGACGCGTAAGCCTCCGTCAGCTCCTGGACCATTTGCGCATCCAGGGCATTGCGTACATCGGGTCTCGACAGCCAGACCAGCGCCGCCTGCGGCTTGTGTTCGATTTCCAGCGTTTGCAGCATGATGTGTTTTCCTCGTCGATGCCTGGCAGCCCCGCGCCGGCGGCCTCGCAGCTGGACGGGCGAGGCGCTTCTCGGGCGTCGTTCCCGGGGCCTCACGGCGTGCGGCGATCGGACGGTTTGCGTCGCATCGATCCGTCGCGCTCTGCTCGCATTACATCCTCGTTGCCGTAGCTTGACAATCAGCGGATGCGGACTAATCCAAACGTCACCGTCCGCAGGGCGAGCCGGTTGCGGTGGCGCTGTCGCCTGTCTGTCGGGGCGCTGTCGCGCTTCCGTCATCCGGTCTGCGCCGTCTCGCCCGGTCCGCGTCCACCTTCATCCGGTCGTCGGCGTCTTCATCGGGTCCGCGCCCATCCGTACCGCAAGGGGTACACTGATGGGTTTTCGCTTCGCCTAATTCGACTCAAACGTGATATCCACCGCCAATCTCACCATCCAGTTCGGCCCCAAGCCGCTTTTCGAGAACGTCAGCGTCAAGTTCGGGGACGGCAACCGGTATGGACTGATCGGGGCCAACGGATCCGGCAAGTCCACCTTCATGAAGATCATCGGCGGCGACCTGGAGGCCTCCTCGGGCAACGTGTCGCTGGAGCCGGGCGTGCGGCTGGGCAAGCTGCGCCAGGACCAGTTCGCCTTCGAGGATTCCCGCGTGCTGGACGTCGTCATGATGGGCCACACCGACATGTGGGCCGCCATGACCGAGCGCGACGCCATCTACGCCAATGCCGACGCGTCCGAAGAGGACTACATGCGGGCGGCCGACCTGGAAGCCAAGTTCGCCGAGTACGACGGCTATACGGCCGAGGCCCGCGCGGGCGAGCTGCTGCTCGGCCTGGGTATCGCCGTCGAACAGCACAACCAGCCCATGCGCGAGATCGCCCCGGGCTGGAAGCTGCGCGTGCTGCTGGCGCAGGCGCTGTTCTCCAACCCCGATGTGCTGTTGCTGGACGAACCGACCAACAACCTGGATATCAATACCATCCGCTGGCTGGAAGACATCCTCAACGGCTACCAGAGCACGATGATCATCATCAGCCATGACCGGCACTTCCTGAACCAGGTGTGCACCCACATGGCCGACCTGGACTATCGCGAAATCCGCGTTTATCCGGGCAATTACGACGACTACATGCTCGCGTCCACGCAGGCGCGGGAGCGTGTGTCGGCCACCAATGCCAAGGCCAAGGAACGCATCGCGGAACTCCAGGACTTCGTGCGCCGCTTCTCCGCCAACAAATCCAAGGCGCGCCAGGCCACGTCGCGCATGAAGCAGATCGATCGCATCAAGGCGGACCAGATAGAGGTCAAGCCCTCCTCGCGCCAGAACCCGTATATCCGCTTCGAGCAGAACAAGGTCATGCACCGCGTGGCGGTGACCGTGGACAACATATCCAAGTCCTATGACGCGCCGATCATCCGCGGTTTTTCCGCGATGGTCGATGCGGGCGAGAAAATCGCCATCGTGGGCGCGAACGGCGCAGGCAAGACCACGCTGCTGCGCATGCTGGCGGGCGATCTGGCGCCGGACTCCGGCTCGATCAAGTGGTCGGAAAACGCCGACGCCGGTTATATGGCGCAGGACGTGTCGGATCAATTCCAGCAGACCGATATCAACCTGTTCGACTGGATGGCCGAGTACCGGCAGCCGGGCGATGACGATCAGTCGGTCCGCTCCGCCCTGGGGCGCCTGCTGTTTTCGTCCGATGACCTGCCCAAGGCGCCCAAGGTGCTGTCGGGCGGCGAGAAAAACCGCATGACCTTCGGCCGGCTGATGCTGGGCCGGCACAACGTGCTGCTGCTGGACGAGCCGACCAACCACCTGGATATGGAGTCGATCGAATCGCTGCAGTTCGCGCTGGAAAAGTACGAAGGCACGCTATTCTTCGTGTCGCATGACCGGGAATTCGTATCCGGATTGGCGACCCGCATCATCGAGATCTTGCCCAATGGCGAAATCGTCGACTACCGCGGCGGCTATGAGGATTACCTGGAGACGCGCAGCGCCCAGGCCTGAACCGCGGACGGCCCCGGGGCCGGGAGACGATGGGGCACGCCAGGACGTCGGGCGCGGCATGCCGGCAACATCACATTGTGAAATCTGGTGCGGCGCAACAGATTGCCGGCGGGCTGCGCTAAACTACGGGAAAACCCTTAGTCAGGCGTCGCCTTGTTTTCCATGTCCGTTTCCCGTTACGCGCCGTCCCGCCCCGCGGCGATCACTTTGCGGGTGATCTCCATCGTGGTCTTCACCTTCCTGTGCTACCTGATGATCGGCCTGCCGATGGCGGTCCTGCCCGGCTATGTCCATGGCAACCTGGGTTATGGATCCGTCCTGGCTGGGCTGGTGATCAGCATCCAGTACGTCGCGACGCTGCTCAGCCGCTCCCATGCCGGCCGCATGGCCGATACCGTCGGCCCGAAGCAGACGGCGATGATAGGGCTGGCCGCGTGCACCGCCAGCGGCGGCTTGATGCTCGTCGCCAATCTTCTGTCCCACATGCCCGCGCTCAGTCTGGCCGCATTGATGGCGGGCCGCCTGGTCCTGGGCTTCGGTGAAAGCTGGGTCGGCACGGGCTGCATCATGTGGGGAATCGGCCGCGTGGGTGCGGCGCATACGGCCAAGGTGATTTCCTGGAGCGGGATCTGCACCTATGGCGCACTGGCGATCGGCGCCCCGCTGGGTGTGCAGCTGCAGACGCATTGGGGTTTCGGTGCGGTGGGGGCCGCCGTGCTGGCCGCCGGCGTATTGGGCTTGGCGCTGGCCGCGCCGCGCGCCAAGGTGGCCGTGGTGGGCGGCGTCCGCATGGCGTTTTCGCAGGTGGTGGCGCGCGTGCTGCCGCACGGCCTGGCCCTGGGACTGGCCTCGGTGGGGTTCGGCTCCATTGCCGCTTTCGTCACGCTCTACTACGCGTCGCACCACTGGTCGGGCGCCGCCTTGTCCCTGAGCATATTCGGCGCCTTTTTCGTCGGCACGCGCCTGCTGCTGGGCAGGACGATCGAACGCCTGGGCGGTTTCCGTGTTGCCATCCTGTCCATCGGCGTGGAGATCCTTGGCCTGCTGCTGCTATGGCTGGCGGGTTCGCCCGTGATGGCGCTGGCCGGCGCGGCACTGACCGGCTCCGGTTTCTCGCTGGTATTTCCCTCGCTGGGCGTGGAAGCGGTAAGCCGCGTGCCCGCTGCCAATCGCGGGGCCGCGCTGGGCGCGTATTCGGCTTTTTTCGACTTGTCCCTGGGTATCACCGGACCTGTCGCGGGGCTGATCGTCAGCGGTTTCGGTTATTCGGCGATTTTCCTGTTCGCCTCGCTTGCGGCCGCGATCGCGGTGGCGATCGCCTGGGCGCTGCAGCGGACGGCAGCGTCCGCATCCCTGGCAGGGCGGTCGATGCCCCGCGACGGCGCCACCCTGGCGCCCGCGTCGACACGCGGCGGATCCGCGGTGCCCGGCATGCAGTCCGCCGTTGGCGGCTCGCCTGTGCCGGCGGGCGGCGACTGACGTGGCCAGTACGCTGGCCGGGCTCAACGTCTACCGGGAAACGATCAAGAAAAGCGTTTTCCTGGCGCATGCCGGCCCGGCGGCCGATGTGGACGCGGCAATGGCGTTTATCGCGGCGCATTCGGATGCCGGCGCCACCCACAATTGCTGGGCCTACCGCATCGGCGCCGCGTACCGCTTCAGCGACGACGGCGAACCGGGCGGTACCGCGGGCCGTCCCATGCTGCAGGCCATCGACGGCCAGGACTGCGACCGCGTCGCGGTGGTGGTGACCCGCTGGTACGGCGGCATCAACCTGGGTACCGGCGGGCTGGCGCGTGCCTACGGCGGCGCCGCGGCGAATTGCTTGCGGCTGGCGCCGCGCATGGAGATCATCGACACCGTCAACGCGACCTGCGCCTGTTCCTACACGGCGCTGCAGCACCTGAAGGCGCGCCTGGCGCAGGCGGGGGCGGCGATCACGCACGAAGCGTTCGACGCCGAGGGTGTCGTGCTGACCTTGTCGGTGCCGCGGCAAAGCCTGGAAGCGCTGGACGCGTGGCTGGTCAACTTCAGCCGCGGGCGGTCGTCATTGCGGACGGACGAAGGCCCGCCCGGCATCTGATTGCCTCAAGCCTGGCCGCCTTCGGCGTCCTGTTTGGCTTGCGCGTCGGCGATGTCCTGGTGGACTTTCTCCATGTCCAATTCCTTGACCTTGGCCAGCAGTTCGTTCAACTGGCCGGCCGACAGCGCGCCCGGCTGCGAGAACAGCAGCACCTGTTCGCGGAACACCATCAAGGTGGGAATCGAGCGGATGCCCAGGGCGCCCGCGAGCTCCTGCTCGACGTCCGTATTGACCTTGGCGAAAGTCACGTCGGGATGTTCCGTCGCGGCCTTTTCGAAGACGGGCGCGAAGCCGCGGCACGGGCCGCACCATGGCGCCCAGAAGTCGACGATCAGCGTCCCTTCCGGCGTGATGGCTTCCTGGAAGGAATCCTTGTTCAGTTCGACGATGCTCATTCGATACATCCTTGCCGCGCCTTGCGCGGCGCTTGCGGGCCCGTGAAGACCCTGGGTGGATTCGGCCGCACCGGATGGCGCGGTGATGCCTTCATGATAAACGCGCGGGGCGGGCGTTCCCCGTTCATTGCGCGACGGCCGTACCGGCCCGCGGCTCGCTCGGCGCTTCGGCCTGCTTGAGCGACGCCACGATTTCGTAGGAACGCAGGCGGTCGGCGGGATCGTAGAAGTCCGACACGATCATGATCTCGTCGGCTTCGGTGCGGGCCGCCAGCGATTCCAGTTCGCGCTTGACCGTTTCGGGCCCGCCGACGATGGATGCGCCCAACCGCTGCTGCACGGCCGCTTTCTCCCATTCGTTCCATACCGAGGACATATCGTCGACCGGAGGTTGAAGTTGCAGGCGATGGCCGCGCACCAGCGACAGGAACTTCTGCTGCTGGGTCGTCGCCTGGCGCCGGGCCTGCTCGTCGGTGTCCGCCGCGATGACGGGCACGCCTATCATGGAATACGGCTGGTCCAGCACGTCCGATGGCTTGAAACGGCGCCGGTATAGCTGCATGGCGGCCATGCCTTCCGGCGAAAAGTGACCCGCGAAGGAAAAGGGCAGGCCCAGTTCCGCCGCGAGCTGTGCGCTGAAATCGCTGGATCCCAGCAGCCAGATGGGGACATTCAATCCTTCGCCGGGAATGGCGCGCACGGCCTGCGTGGGATGCGCGGGCTGGAAATACGCGCGCAGTTCTTCCAGTTGATGCGGGAAGTTCATGCCGCTGCGGGGATCGCGTCCCAGCGCGCGCTGTGTCGCGCCGTCGCTGCCGGGGGCACGGCCCAGGCCCAGATCGATGCGCCCTGGGAACAGCGTTTCCAGTGTGCCGAACTGTTCGGCAATGATGAGCGGCGCGTGGTTGGGCAACATGACGCCGCCGGAGCCCACACGCAAGGTGCGGGTATTCGCGGCCACATGCCCGATGAGCACGGCGGTGGCGCTGCTGGCGATGCCGTTGATGTTGTGATGTTCGGCCAGCCAGAACCGGTTGTAGCCGAGAGCCTCGACATGGCGGGCCAGCTGGACGGTGTTGCGGAAAGCGTCCGCCGCGGTGCTGCCTTGCGCGATAGGCGCCAGGTCCAGGACCGAAAACGGAATTTCTGACAAGGGCTTCATGGTTTTCCTCACGCCTTATACATGGGGCAGTGTATCGGCGATTTCAACCATGGAGCCGAGCAACCTTGCCACCGGACGGGTTGTATGAGGTGGCTGTCCAGGATGCGCGCAGGGCGGCAGAGCAGGGCGCCGGCACCACGGCGACGCCGGACGAGGGCGGCGCGATGCAGGTAGACTCGCGCTCATGATCCCCATTTCCCACAACCTGATGCTGGATGAGCGCGAAGTCGAGTTCAGCATGATCCGCGCGCAAGGCGCGGGCGGCCAGAACGTCAACAAGGTGTCCAGCGCGGTGCATCTGCGATTCGATATCCGCGGGTCGTCGCTGCCCGACGAGGTCAAGCATGCCTTGCTGGGCAGCGGCGACCGGCGCATTACCAAGGATGGCGTGGCGATCATCAAGGCGCAGACGCATCGCAGCCAGGATAAGAACCGCGCCGAGGCGATCGAGCGCCTGGCCGCGATGATCGCTTCCGCCGCGCGTCCCGTGACGCCACGCAA
>NZ_JBMQQZ010000073.1:0-41271 GCF_057362025.1 Bordetella sp.
ACGTTCTTCCCCGTCACGGTGAACACGCTGCAGGGGCTGGAGGCCGTGGACCGGCGCCAGCTGGATCTGCTGCGCAGCTTCGGCGCCACGCCGCTGCAGCTGCTGCTGCGCCTGCAGCTGCCCGCCGCGTTGCCGCAGATTTTCGTCGCGTTGCGGCTGGCGTGCACGCTCAGCCTGCTGGGCGCCATCGCGGGCGAATGGTTCGGCGACACCACGGGGCTGGGCGTGCTGCTGCTGCAGGCCATGTACAACGAGCAGTTCGTCGCACTGTGGGCGGCCATCCTGATGGCCGGCTTGCTGGGCACGTCCTTCTATGGGCTGGTGGCCTGGGCCGAGCATAAAGTGGTTTTCTGGAGGGCCGAGATATGAATATCAGACTGCCCAGGCCGACGCGCGCGGCCCGGCGCGCCGCGCTGGGGCTGGCGGGCCTGGCCGTGCTGTGGGAGTTGTGCGCGCGCCTGCTGAACCTGCCGGAATACGTGCTGCCCCGCTTCAGCCGCATTATTGCCGCCGTCGCGGACCAGCACGCCCTATTGCTGGCCGCGGCTCGCATGACGGTGATGGAAGCCGTTTGCGGTTTCCTGCTCGGGGCGGCCACGGGCATCCTGCTGGCCATCATCCTGACCATGCTCCCGCGCGCGCGCGGCGTCGTGCTGCCCATCGCCACCGCGCTGAACTCGGTACCGGTGGTGGCCTATGCGCCGCTGATCCTGCTCTGGTTCGGCATGGGGCCGGAATCGAAGATCGTCATGGTGGCCCTGGCGGTGGGCTTCACGGTGTTCCTGCACGCCCTGGCGGGACTGGACCGCGTGGACCAGCGCGCCGTCGACCTGATGCGCAGCTTCGGCGCCGACCGCGCGGCGATCCTGTGGCGCCTGCGGCTGCCGGCCGCCATACCGCTGACCGCCGCCGGCATGCGCGTGTCCACAGTGCGGGCCATGATCGTGGCCATCGTCACCGAGATGCTGGGCGCCACCGGCGGACTGGGATGGACCATATTCCAGGCCGTCCTGCAGATCGATTTTGTCCAGGTGTGGTCGGCCATCTTCGTCGCCTCGGCGGCCAGCCTGCTGTTCTTCCGTATCGTCAATCTGCTGGAGAAACGCTACATCTTCTGGAAGTAGTCGCCGGCCTCGATGCCTTACGCGCCACCCGTCTGCCCCGGCCTTGCCGGATGGCTACCTATGGCGGACTCCCCCGGTGCGCCGCTCCTTCACCCGGTCCCCGATTGACCCAAATCAAGAATGGCCGTGGTCGAAAGCGCGAGATTACGGCCATGGCATCCGGCATGACGACCGTGACAGGAGCAAGCGATGCTGGACACCGAACTACGCAGGCACGTCCTGGATGAACTGGACTTCGACCCCAGCCTGGACGCCCGCAACATCGGCGTAACCGTCCAGAACGGCATCGTGACCCTGGCCGGCCATGTCGGTTCGTATGCGGAGAAATACAACGCCGAGCGCGCCATCCAGCGGGTCAAGGGCGTGCGCGGCATCGTCGAGGAAATCGCCGTCCGCGTCCCGGCCTCGGCCCTGACCGACGACGGAAAACTGGCCAAGCGGGCGGCCGACGTCATCGCCTGGGACGCCAGCCTGCCGCCCGACGCGGTCAAGGTCAAGGTGCAGAGCGGCTGGGTGACCTTGTCCGGCACGGTGGATTGGCAATACCAGCGCACCGCCTGCGAAAGCGCCGTCCGCCGTCTTTCCGGCGTGGTCGGCGTGGCCAACCTGATCGGGATCAAGCCGCATCTGTCGGCGGTCGACGTCAAGGCCAGCATCGACCGTGCGCTGCAGCGCAGCGCCGAAATCGAATCCCGCAACATTACGCTCGATGTGTCGGGCGGCGCGGTCACCCTGCAAGGAGGCGTGCAGAGCTGGCACGAACGCGACGCCGCGCAACGCGCCGCCTGGTCGGTGCCGGGCGTGACGTCGGTGGTGAACCGGCTGGTCGTGGGCTGACCGTTCGACGCCTTCCGCCCGATGCATCCCGCCTACCCGCAAATCCGGAGATCGAGAATGTGGAAAATCGCCATTCCCAAGCACGCATGGCTGGCGCTGTGCGATGGCGCGCGAGGACTGATCCTGCGCAACGACGGGGACGCCGCGAACCTGTGCCTGCGCACCGTCGCCGCCTACGAGCGCAGCGCCGCGCCCACCCATGAACTGGGTACCGACCGGCCGGGCCGCGTGACCGCATCGCTGGGCTTCCCGCGCAGCGCGGTGGAGTCCCCGGACCTTCACGACCGCGCGGAAGAGGAGTTCGTGGCGCGCTTCGTCCACGAGCTGGATTGCCACGTCAAGAGCGACCCGCATGGCCGGCTGATTATCGCTGCGCCGCCGCGCGTGCTGGGACGCGTGCGAAAGATCCTGAATCCGGAATTGCAGGACAGATTGTTCGCCGAAATCCCGAAGGATCTCACCGCGAATACCGTAGCGGAAATCCAGGGCAGGCTGTCGGCCTGACGGTATACCTACCCGTCTTCGCGCGGCTCCGCCGGCGGGTAGTGCGCTTGCAATAGCGCCCAGATTTCATCCACCACGCCGTGTTCCGGCACACGGCCCGCGCGATACAGGGATACCGGGACGTCCACCCTGGGCAGCTCCGGCCCCACCATCACCAGGGCCTTGGTCGCCAGCTCGCGCGCAATCAGGCGTTCCGGCAGCCAGGCCATGCCCATGCCGGCCAGCGCCATTTCCTTGATGCCCGCAACGAAGCCGGATTCCTGCACGATGCGGACTTCGTAGCGGTCCATCAGGGGCGGCAGGCAGTGCTTGTAGAGGATCGTGCCCATGAAGCTCTGGGCCGGGTAGCCCAGCAGCCGGACGGAACGCCGCGCGTGCGGACGGTGCACGGGAGCGCCGGCCGCAGTGGCCGCGCTGACGGCGACGAGGCGTTCGTGGCCCAGCTCCAGGCGCGCGGTATGCGGCATGGAGGCCTGCAGGGGGGTATCGGCCTCCAGGCAAAGCAACAGCTGCGCCTCGCCGGACGCGAAGCGGGCGATGCTCTCGCCCCGGTCCTGCGAGTCCACGCCCAGCTCCACGCCGGGGGCTTCGCGCTGCACCAGGCGCAATAAACCGGGCAGCCAGGTGATCGTCAGCGTATGCTGGGCCGCGACCAGGGCGCGCCGCACGCCGTGATGCTCCGACTGGATCCGGTTGCGCAGCTCGGTGGCCTGCATCAACAGCGCGCGGAATTCGTGCGTGTAGCGTTCGCCCAGCGGCGTCAGCCGCAGCCCCGCGCTGCCGCGGTCGATCAGCCTGACACCCAGCCAGTCCTCCAGCATCTGGATGCGGCGCGAGAACGCCGGCTGGGTGATGTTGCGCATCGCCGCCGCCCGCGAGAACGTGCCCGCCTGCAGCAGCGCAAGAAAATCTTCCAGCCAGATCAGCTTCATAGGTAGACCGCACGCAACCGGGGCCTCATGCAAAAAAAGCATAAGGGCCAGAAAATATAGCATTGGGCGCCAGGCCCGGCGCTCCGGTAACCTCGACGACACGCGATATTTCCCGCCGCCCACGCGGTTTCCAGGCATACGCTGCATGGGCCCGGGCCGTCGGGCAAGCATCGCGAGACCGCCGCCCAGCGGCACCCATTTCCTTTTCGCTGCGATCGCCATCCATGCTGCATCTTGCCGCCTATCCGCGTGTACGCCTGGGACATTTCCCGACGCCCCTGGAACCCCTGCCCAATCTGTCCCGCCATCTGGGCGGCCCGAACATCTTCATCAAGCGCGACGACTGCACCGGCCTGGCCACGGGCGGCAACAAGACGCGCAAGCTCGAATTCCTGGTCGCCGAGGCGCTCGCGCAAGGCGCGGACACGCTGATTACCCAGGGCGCCGTGCAATCCAACCATGCCCGCCAGACCGTCGCCGCGGCGGCGCGCTTCGGCCTGGAATGCAAGATCCTGCTGGAATCCCGCGTGGCCGACGGCGGCCAGGATTACGAAGAATCCGGCAATGTGATGCTGGACCGCCTGCTCGGCGGCGAGATCGTCGCGCGCCTGCCGGCGGGCACCAACATGCAGAAGGCGATGGAAGACCTGGCCGCCGAACTGCGCGAGCGCGGCAACAAGCCCTATGTCATTCCCGGCGGCGGGTCGAACCCCGTCGGCGCCCTGGGCTATGTCGCCTGCGCCCAGGAACTCCTGACGCAGTCCTTCGAAATGGGCCTGCGGCTGGATTGCGTCGTGCATGCCACGGGCAGCGCCGGTACCCAGGCGGGCCTGGTGACGGGCCTGGCGGCCAGCAACAGCGGTATTCCCGTGATGGGTATCAGCGTGCGCGCGGCGCAGCAGCAACAGGAAGACAACGTCTGGAAGCTGGTACAGGCGACGCGCGACTACATGGGACTGCCCGCGGATTCGATCCGCCGCGAGGACGTCATGGTGGATGCCGGCCACGTGGGCGGGGGCTACGGCGTGCCCACCGAGGGCATGATCGAAGCGGTGCGCCTGGCCGCCGAGCTGGAAGGCATCCTGCTGGACCCGGTATATTCCGGCAAGGGTATGGCCGGCCTGATCGCGCAGATCCGCGCCGGCAAGTTCAGCGACGACCAGAACGTCGTCTTCGTGCACACGGGTGGATCGGCAGCGCTGTTCGCGTACCGCTCCACGTTCGACGCGGCCGGCAGCGCGCGCGCGAACGCCTGATCGGACGCCGTCCTCCCGCTGGCGGGCGGACGGTTGTTTCAAGCGGGTCCATAAACCGACAAGGGGAAATACCATGATCGAAAAAACCACGATCCCGCCATCGCTTTCGCGCACGCGCCGGACATTGCTGAAAACCGGCGCCGCCGCGGCGGGCGTGATCCTCGGCGCGCCCCTGGCGCGGGCGGCGGATCGCGGCAAAGTCATCGTTCGCAGCCTGGGCGGCGCCTACGACGCCGCGATGAAAAAAGCCCTGCATGCGCCCTTCACGGCGGCGACCGGCATCGACGTCGTCCTGCAGACGGCGAGCGCGGGACAGGTACGGGCGATGGTGCAATCCGGCCGCGGCGGCCTGGACGTGGTGGACATCGGCCTGCCCAGCATGGTGGCCTTCGACGCCGACGGCATCCTGCAGCCTTTGGCCTACGACAAGATGACCTACACCCGGCCGCAGGACATCTACGACGCGGTACGCAAGCCCAATTACGTGGGCAGCCTGTATTTCGCCACGGTGCTGGTCTACAACACCCAGGCCTACTCGAAGGACCATCATCCGACCACCTGGGCGCAATTCTGGGACCTGAAAGCCTGGCCCGGTCCGCGCACGATGGCCAGCCAGTCGGCCGGTTCGGTGCCGCTGGAGTTCGCGATGCTGGCCGCCGGCAAGCCTATGGACAAGATCTACCCGATCGATCTGAACGAGGCGTATGCCTCGCTATCCAGGGTCAAGCCGGGCGTGGTCAAGTGGTGGGAAACGGGCGCCATTTCCGCCCAACTGCTGGAACGCAAGGAAGCGGTGCTGGGCGCGGTGTGGAATGGCCGCGCCCAGGACCTGATCGACAAGGGCGCGCCGCTGGCCATCGAATGGAACCAGGCGCGGCGGGAGGTCCAGGGACTGGGCATCGTCAAGGGCGCCCCCAACGCCGCAAACGCCCAGAAGTACATCGACTTCGCGCTGCAGCCCAAGGTGCAGGCCGAGCTGACCCGCTACATCGCCTACGGTCCGACCAATCGCGCCGCCCTGCCGCTGATCAAGCCCGAAGATGCGCAGAAGCTGCCCAGCGTGCCGGAACACTACGACCATTCCTTCGACATGGATTACGCGTGGTGGCTGGCCAATCTTGCCGAGGTCGGCAAGCGCTGGCAGGCCTGGGTGCTGCAAGCCTGAGCGCGTCGGGACACCATCATGCGGATCACTCAACCACCGCCCTCGCCCACGGGGGCCGGGGATACGCGCGCGCGGCCGCGCATCGGCGCCGGCCTGTCGCTGCGCGCCGTCCATAAGCAATATGGCGCCTCCACGGTCGTGCGCGACGTGGACATGGAAATCCAGCCGGGCGAGTTCGTTACCCTGCTGGGCGCCAGCGGTTCGGGCAAAACCACTACCCTGATGATGATCGCGGGTTTTACCGATCCGACCGCCGGCGAGATCCTGATCGACGGCAGGTCGATGAACGGCATGGCGCCCGCCCAGCGCAACCTGGGGGTGGTCTTCCAGAACTACTCGCTTTTTCCCCACCTGACGGTGCGCCAGAACATCGCCTTTCCGCTGGAGATGCGCGGCGTGGGGCGCGCCGAGCGCGAGCGCCTGGTACGCCAGGCACTGGACATGGTGCACCTGCCCGACAAGGCCGGCAGCTATCCCCGCCAACTGTCCGGCGGCCAGCAGCAGCGCGTGGCGCTGGCGCGCGCGCTGGTATTCGGCCCCCGGGTACTGCTGATGGACGAGCCGCTGGGGGCGCTGGACAAGAAGCTGCGCGAGCACATGCAACTGGAGATCAAGCGCATCCAGAACGAGTTGGGCGCGACGGTCGTCTATGTAACGCACGACCAGGAAGAGGCCCTGACGATGTCGGACCGCATCGCGGTGATGCAGCATGGACGCATCGTACAGATCGGCAGCCCGTCCGATCTGTACGACCGGCCGGCCACGCGCTGGGTGGCGGATTTCGTCGGACTCTCGAACTTCATCGAGACCCGGGTGCTGGAGGTCGGCGCGGACGGCACCGCGATCGTGCGCCTGCCCGACGGCAGCACCGCGTCCGTGCCCGGCACGCCGTCCTTGCGGGCGGGTACCGACGCCACGCTGGTCCTGCGGCCGGAAAAACTGCGCGTGGCCGCGCCCGGCGCCGCGGAAGGCCTGGAGAACCGCTTGCCGGCCAATGTGGCCGACCTGATCTACCTGGGCCATGCCACCCGGCGCCTCGTGCGCACGGCCGACGGCGCCACCTTGCAGGTGCAGGAGGCCAATCGCCACGGCGTGCCGCTGTTCGAGCCGGGACAGCAGGTCGAGGTGCAATGGGCCCGCGAAGACGCCTGGCTGCTGGCCGGCGATGCGAGGGCGGCATGACCCCGCCCGTCCGCTCGTCCGGACAGGATGCGACGGGGGTCATGAATGAACCGTCCGGGCGGATCGCGCGCACGGCGGCTCCGCAAGATGCGGGCGCGCCGCGCGGCCGTCCCTGGCTATTGCTGGCCCCCGCGCTGATCTTCCTGGCGATCTTCTTCGTCTATCCCCTGTTGGGCATGCTGGCACGCAGCCTGTCCGGCCCGGACCACGGTATCGGCCTGGCCAATTACGGTCGCCTGCTTGCCGAACCCGTCTGGCTGCAGATCATCTGGATCACCTTCCAGATCGGCCTGATGACCACGCTTTGCACGCTGGTCCTGGGCTATCCGCTGGCGTATCTGTTGTCCGCCCTGCGGCCGCGCACGGCCGGCCTGCTGATGATCCTGGTCATCGTGCCGTACTTCACCAGCATCCTGGTGCGCACCTATGCCTGGATGGTGCTGCTGGGAACCGATGGGATCCTCAATCGCCTGCTGGTGAGGGTGGGCGCGATCGATGCGCCGATCCCGCTGATGTACAACCGCTTCGCGGTATTGCTCGGCATGACGTACGTACTGCTGCCCTATATGGTGCTGGCGCTCTACAGCGTGATGCGAGGCATCGACAGTTCGCTGCTGCGAGCGGCGCACAGCCTGGGCGCGAGCCGGCTGTCCGCCTTCGCGCGGATTTTCCTACCCTTGAGCATGCCCGGCGTGGCGGCCGGCAGCCTGATCGTCTTCATCCTGAGCCTGGGGTTCTTCATTACCCCGGCACTGATGGGCGGCGACCGCGACGCGATGATCTCCATGATCATCCAGCAGCAGGTGGAAACCTATTTCGATTGGCCGTTCGCCTCCACCCTGGCCACGGTGCTGCTCGCGCTAACGCTGGTGGCGTTCTTCGTGTACGAACGCGTGGTGGGCATGGAACATCTCTTCAGGGCGAAACAGCGATGAAGGAACGCATGCCCGGCTGGTTCATCAGGATAGTCGGCGCCGTGGTGCTGCTTTTCCTGGTGCTGCCCATCCTGATCATTTTTCCGCTGGCCGCGAGCCCGTCGGACTACCTGTCCTTTCCCCCCACGGGCATATCGTGGCGCTGGTTCGATGCCGTGCTGTCGGACCCGGGCTGGACGGCCTCGCTGCGGCTGAGCCTGGGCGTGGCGCTGGCATCCACGCTGTGCGCGGTGCTATTGGCCCTGGCCGCGGCGCTGGCGCTGGTGCGCATGGACTTCCGCGGTAAGCGGCTGGTATATGCACTGGTGCTGCTGCCGATGATCGTGCCCCATATCATCACGTCCATCGCGGTGTATTTCTTTTTCTCGTCCGCCGGCATTCCGGCGCTGGCCGGCATGATCATCGGGCACGTCGCGCTGGCGATCCCGGTTGCGACCATCATCCTCTCGGCGACGCTGCAGGCCTTCGACATCCGCCTGGAACAGGCCGCGCAAAGCCTGGGCGCCAGCCGGCTGGTGGCGCTGCGGCGCATCACCCTGCCCCTGATCGCGCCCGGTATCGCCGCCGCGGCGATCTTCGCCTTCCTGAGCTCGTTCGACGAGCTGCTGGTAGCGCTGTTCCTGTCCTCGCCCGAACAGCAGACCCTGCCGGTGCGGATATGGAACGCCGTGCAGTTCCAGCTCGACCCGACCATCGCCGCCGTCAGCGCGCTGCTGATCGTCTTCTCCGCTGCCGCGCTGGCCGCGGGCAACTTCCTGCAACGCAAGGAGCAAGCATGACCGCCGCCATTCCGCTTTTCGACCGCGCCGAGTTTCTCGATCGCCTGGAAAGGCTGCGGCAATCGATGCGGGAGCGGTCCGCCGAGGTCATGCTGCTGGACGATATCGAGATCCTGGCCTACTTCACCGGCTACGAAAGGTCCATCAGCTATTACCGCGCGTGCCTGGTGCCGCTGGAGGGCGAGCCGCTGATGGTACTGCGCAGCCTGGACGCGGCGCCTTTCCTGGAAACGGCCTGGTTCGACCGGCACGTCGGCTATGCCGACGCGGAAGACCCGGTCGCACTGCTGGCCACGGAGGTCGCGCGGCGCTGGGGCACCGGCGTGCGGCTGGGCATAGACTTCGGCAGCCATGGCATGACCGTGGACGTCTACCGCCGGCTCCAGGCCGCGCTGCCCGGCGCGGCCTTCGTGGACATGACCAACGTGCCCTGGGAACTGCGCCTGCTCAAATCGCCGCTGGAGATCCGCCACATCGAACAGGCCAGCGCCATCGCCGACCGGACGATGCGCGAAATGACGGAACGCGCCAGGCCCGGAATGAGCGGCCGCGACCTGGCGGCCTACGCGGCCGGCCGCTATATCGAACTGGGCGCCCTGCCCGGCCACGTCGGGCCGATCACCTACGGCAAGGGCTGGGGTTTCCTGCACGGGCATCTGCACGACACGCCGATGCAATCGGGCGACGTCCTGCACATCGAACTGGTGCCGCGCTTTCGCGGCTACAGCGCGCGCCTGATGCGCAGCGTCGTCATGGGCAGGCCCAGCGACGAACAACGCGAGACCGCCGAACGCCTGGCGGCGTTGCAGGACGCGCAGATCGCCGCCATGGTCCCCGGCGCCTCGGCGCGCGACATCGATGCCATGCTGCGCGATGGCGTGGTGCGGGCCGGCCTGCGCGATACCTACGAGAACATCACGGGCTATACGCTGGGGTATTACTCGCAGCAGCCCGTGCGCTCCAGCGACTTCACGCGGGTCTTCGGTCCGCATGCCGACTGGACGCTGCAGGCCGGCATGGTTTTTCATATGTATACCTCGGCCAAAGGACTCGCGTTCAGCGAGACCGTACTGGTGGAGCCGGACGGGCCGCGGCGCCTGACGAGGTTGGAGCGCAAGCTGTACGCCACGGAATAAGCCGCCATGGAACACGCCGCACTGATTGCCGCCCTGGACGAGCAGGCCAGCCTGGAATTCCTGGCGCAAATGATCCGCTTCAAGAGCTACAGCGCCACGCCCGGCGAGCGGGAGCTCGCCGAGTTTATGGTCGATCGCATGAACGCCATCGGGCTGCAGGCCGAACTGACACCCGTACCCGGCGGCCGCGTCAACGCGATCGGCCGCTGGCGCGGCACGGGTGCGGGGCCGGGCGCCAGCCTGCTGTTCAATGGCCATCTGGATACCAATCCGGTCAGCGAAGGCTGGACGGTCGATCCCTGGGGCGGACTATACGACGACGCCTTCATCTATGGCATCGGCGTCTCGAACATGAAGGCCGGCGACGCCGCCTACTACTGCGCGGTCAAGACCCTGATCGACCAGGGCGTGCGGCTGCCCGGCGATGTCGTGCTGACCTACGTGGTGGGTGAACTGCAAGGCGGTATCGGCAGCGTGGCCGCGATCGAACAAGGGGTGGCGGCGGATTACTTCATCAATGCCGAACCCACGGATGTCCAGGCGCTGACCATGCATGCCGGGTCCTTTGTGTTCGTGATCGAGATAACGGGCAGCACGCGCCACCTGTCCAAGCGCGAGGAGGCCGCCGACGCCATCGCGGCGGGCTGCTGGCTGGTGCCGCGCATCAATGCGATGACGTTTTCCGGCGCTGCCGGGCCGGAGCACCGTTCCATCAACCGCGCCAACGTAGGTGTCATGCGCGGCGGGCTGGGCCGCGAGATGCTGGAATGGCGTGCCCCCCAGGTCGCGGATTTCGTGCGCATACAGGGATCGGCTCGCTATGCGCCCGGCCAGACGGAGGACGGCGTCATGGCGGACCTGCGCGGCCTGCTGGACGAAATGGAAGGCCTTTTCCCCGGCATACGCGCCAGCGTATCGATCAACCGCAGCGACAACCGGCCGACCATGCTGCCTTTCCAGGTGGATCCGCAATCGCGCATCGTGCGGGCCGTGAACGGCGCCTACCGCGCCGTACGCCATGCGGACCAGCCGACCGGCGCCCTGCGTCCGCCCGCCTTCTACGGCACGGACGCGGCGCACTTCTACCAGCGCCTGGGAATGCCGGGCATCGTTTGCGGACCCGGCGGCAAGTACAACACCATGCCGGACGAGCGGGTGGACATCCCCGACTATCTCGATGCCATCCGGGTTTACATGCTGGCCGTCCTGGAAATCTGCGGCCGCTAGGACAGCGGCCGCGCCGCGCGCGCATATACTTGCCGGACCCCAATTTTGCGGAGCAACGCGTGGACCGGCTACATGGCATGAAGACCTTCGTCACCGTGGTCGAGAACGGCGGCTTCACGGCGGCCGCGCGCAGGCTCGATGTGTCGCTGTCGGTCGTCAGCCGCGTGATCACCGAACTGGAGGCCCATCTGGGCGTGCGGCTGCTGACGCGCACGACCCGCGTCGTTCGCCCCACCGAAACCGGTACCGCGTACTTCGAGAACTGCAAGCGCATCCTGGACGAGATCGAAGAAGCGGAACTGACGGCGGCGGGCACGCACGCGGCCCCGCGCGGCGATCTGGTCGTCACGGCGCCCGTGTTGTTCGGGGCGCGCCACGTCACCCCCATCGTGGTCGAGTACCTGCAACGCTATCCCGAGGTCGACGTCCAGAGCCTGTTCCTGGACCGCAACGTGAATCTGATCAACGAAGGCGTCGATGTCGGCGTGCGCATCGGCGAGCTGCCCAGTTCCTCGCTGCAGGCCATTCCGGTGGGCCGCGTGCGGCGGGTGGTATGCGCATCGCCGTCGTATTTGCAGGAACACGGCACGCCGCGCACGCCCGCCGACCTGCTTTCACACACACTGATCCAGACCACCGCCGTCAATGCGCTGGCCGAATGGCGCTTCCTGGAACAAGGTGAAACCAAGCCGCTGCGCTTCACCCCGCGATTCGCCACCTCGACCAATGACTCGGCGATCGCCGCCGCGGTGGCCGGGCTGGGGCTGGCCCGCGTGCTGTCCTATCAGGTGGCGGGCGAACTCTGGGATGGCAAGCTGCGCGTGGTCCTGGCCGACTACGAGCAGCCGACCTTGCCGATCCACGTGATCCATCGGGAAGGCCGCCACGCCATGCAGAAGGTCCGCGCCTTCCTGGACCTGGCGATCGACCGTTTGCGGGCCGATAAGTCCCTCAATTGAGCTGGCGGGTCCCGTCCCGGCGCTTTCGGGGCCGATCCGGCGGCGGCGAGGCCCCGTCTGGCGGTTTCCCGGTCGATTCGGGAAAATTATTGCAAATTCAAGAAGAATGCCTTCTATAGGCGGGGGTTTTTCCGGTGAATGGGCCCTCCTATGATTCGTTCCAGCACGACATTACGTGCGAAAAACGCAACCAAAGGACCACGCCATGAAGCTCTACCACCACCCGCTCTCCGGTCATGCCCACCGCGCCCGCCTGTTCCTCTCGCTGATCGGCCAGCCCGTGGAGCTGATCGAAGTCGACCTCGCCAGCCGCGCGCACAAGCATGCCGATTTCCTGAAGATCAACCCGTTCGGCCAGGTGCCCGTCCTGGTCGACGGCGACGTCGCGGTACCCGACTCCAACGCGATCCTGGTGTATGCCAGCAAGAAGCTGGGCAAGACCGACTGGCTGCCGGAATCGCCCGCCGAAGCCGCCGCCGTGCAGCGCTGGCTCTCGGTGGCCGCCGGCGACATCGCCTTCGGCCCGGCCGCGGCGCGCCTGGTGACGGTGTTCGCGGCAACGCTGGACGCGGATGCCGCCATTGCCCGCGCCCATGTCGTCCTCAAGCGCATGGACGACGCGCTGGCCGGCAGGAACTGGATCGCCGCCGACCATCCCACCATCGCCGATGTGGCGCTGTACAGCTACACGGCCCGCGCGCCGGAAGGCTTCGTCGACCTGGCGGATTACGGCAACGTGCGGCAATGGCTGGCGCGCGTGGAAGCATTGCCCGGCTTCGTCGACTTCCAGCAGACGCCGGTCGGATTGGCCGCCTGAGCTTGCCGTTCCCCGCGATGGCCGGCGCGTGTCCGGCCTTGCCCCGCCTGCGACACGCGGATCCAGCCAATCGGTGGCGAGCGGGCCGTACACAAAGGAACTTCCATGTCTACTCTACCCTGGCATGCCGGCGAACTCGCCCTGCAATCGCAGATCGGCGTGTTGGCCAAAATGGACGACGTCGGTCGCCGCTTCATCCGCGACCACATGCCCGACCAGCACCGCGAATTCTTCGCCCAGCTTCCGTTCGTGGTGCTGGGTAGCGTGGACGCCGAAGGCGCCGTCTGGGCCACCTTGCGGGCGGGCAAGCCGGGGCTCCTGAACTCGCCGGATCCTCGCCGCCTGGACCTTGCCCTTGCACGGGAACCCGCCGATCCCGCCGATGCCGGCCTTTCCGACGGCAGCGCGATCGGCTTGCTGGGCATCGACCTGGCCACGCGCCGGCGCAACCGCATGAACGGCGTGCTGCGGCACGGCGCGCAGGGTATTTCCCATATCGACGTGGTGCACAGTTTCGGCAACTGCCCCCGCTACATCCAGCAGCGCAGCCTGGCCTTCACGCGGGACCCCGCCGTGCCGTCGCCGGTCGCACCGCAAACGCTTGCCGCGCTGGACGAGCGTGCGCGCGCCCTGATCGGCCGCTCGGACGCCTTTTTTGTCGCGTCCTATGTGGATCTTGCCGACCAGGGTCGGCAGGTCGACGTATCGCATCGCGGCGGCAGGCCGGGCTTCGTGCGGCTGGACGCCGATGGCGGCATGACCATTCCCGATTTCGCCGGCAACCTCTTCTTCAATACGCTGGGCAACTTCATGCTCAATCCGCTGGCCGGGGTGACCTTCGCCGACTTCGACACCGGCGAACTGCTGCAGATGACCGGCCGCGCCGAGGTGATCGTGGACTCGCCGGAAATCGCCGCTTTCCAGGGCGCCGAACGCTTGTGGCGCTTCTTCCCCGACGTCATCGTCCGGCGCGAGCAGGCGCTGCCGCTGCGCTGGGCCACGAAGGAAGACGGCGCCTCGCCGAGCGCGCTGCTGACGGGCGATTGGAGCGAAGCGGCCGGACGCCTGCGCGCCGCCGCCGTCGCCGATCGCTGGCGCCCCTTTCGCGTGACGCGTATCGTCGATGAGAGCAGCGTCGTGCGTTCCTTCCATCTGCAGGCGGCCGACGACGCCGGCGTCGTCGCCCACCGCGCGGGCCAGTTCCTGCCCATCCGGATCACGCCTGCCGGCCAGGAAAAGCCGCTGACCCGCACCTATACCCTGTCCGTGGCACCCTCCGACGCCGCCTACCGCATCAGCGTGAAGCGCGACGGCGTCGTCTCGCGGCATCTGCACGATAACGTGAAGGTCGGCGACATCATCGAGACGCGGGCGCCCGCCGGCGCCTTCACGATCGACGCCGCCGAAAAGCGCCCCGCCGTGCTGCTGGCCGCCGGCATCGGGGTGACACCCATGCTGGCGATGCTGCGGCACATCGTCTACGAAGGCAAACGCAAGCAGCGCGTAAGGCCCACGTGGTTCTTCCATTCGGCGCGCAGCGTGTCCGAACGCGCGTTCGCGGACGAATTGTCCGTGCTGCGGGAACAAGGCGGCGGCCATGTCCAGGTTTTCCGCTTGCTCAGCGACACGACGCAGGCGCGGCTGGGCGAGGACTACGACCAGTCCGGCCGCATCGATATCGACCTGCTGCGCGCGCGGCTGCCGTTCGACGACTACGACTTCTACCTGTGCGGGCCGGCCGCGTTCATGCAGTCTCTCTACGACGGGTTGCGCGCGCTGAACGTGCCGGATGCCAGGATCCACGCGGAAGCGTTCGGGGCATCGTCGTTGGCGCGGACAGGCGCTGCGCGTACGGGTGCGGATACCCAGCCGGCAAGCCAGCCCGCCACGAAATCGGTGCCCGTGATTTTCGTGGAATCCGCGAAGGAAGCGCGCTGGAATCCGGGCGACGGCTCCTTGCTGGAGGTGGCCGAACAGCGCGGCCTGGCACCGGAGTTCGGCTGCCGGGCAGGCAACTGCGGCACTTGCCGCACGCGTATCGTGCAGGGAGCCGTGGCCTACCCGACCCGGCCGGAGTTCGACGTGCCGCAGGGCGAAGCGCTGATCTGCTGCGCGGTCCCGGCGGCCGACGGCGCGCCGTTGCAACTGGCGCTGTGACCTTGGCGGCCGGCGGGGACCCCGTGCCGGACCCGGCGAAAGACGGCCCTTACGCCGCCCATGCGCGCGCTTTTCCGACCAGGAAATCGACCAGCGTGCGGGTCGCCAGGGTCTGATAGCGGTCCGGCATGCGCAACAGGAACATGCGCGTGCCGAAGACGCTCAGGCGCCAGTCCTGCAAGGCGGTGATCACCCGCCCTTGCGCCACATCGGGCTCGACGACATAGTCCGGCACCAGGCCCGCACCCAGACCGGCCAGGATGGCCTCGCGCAGGAACTGGAAATTTTCCGATGCCAGCGTGGGGTGCAGCGTCAGTTCGCGCCGCTCGGCGCCCTGATAGGCGGAGACGCGCAGGTCGCGGCCGGCCACCGCCGAGGTAATCACCGGCATGTCCGCCAGTTGCGCCAGGTTAGAGGGCAGCGGGTGGGCGCGCGCGTAGTCGGCGGACGCGCACACGACGTAGCGGACTTGCGCCAATTCGACCGCGACCATCTGCTGCGGAGGTTCGGACATGACGCGCACGGCCACGTCCACTTCCTCGCGCAGAAGATCGTCGACGCGGTTGTCGAACAGCACATCCAGGGAAATGTCGGGATAAAGGCGCTTGAACTCGATCAGCCAGTCCGACATCACCATATGCCCGAAACCGGTGGGCAGGCTCAGCCGCAGGGCGCCGTGCAGGCCCTTGCCGAACGCCGCAACGGTTTCGCGGGCGGCCAGTACTTCGTCGCGGATGACGCGGCCATGCCGATAAAGCCGATGGCCGGCTTCGGTCAGCTCGACGCGGCGCGTCGTGCGCCGCATCAACTGCATGCCGACGGATTTCTCCATCTGCGCCAGGTGGTAGCTGACATTGGCGCGGCTCATTTTCATATTGCGGGCGGCCAGGCTGAGATTGCCGGCCTCCACGATATCGACGAACAGCGCCAGGGAATGAGCGTCCATGGGGGTGATTGATAGGCAGGTGATTGATAGGCGTTTATTGTCAAATCTGTTTTGACAGACTGTTCGCATTCTTTGGGATTGTCAAGCCGTCGGGTTGGGAAAATAATACGTGGCTTACCAGGAGAGACGCCATGCCGCTCGATCAAGAGACCTTCCACCTGCTCAAGGACAGCGTCCAGCGCTTCGTGCGGGAACGGCTGATGCCCGCCGAGGACGAGGTCGAGGACCACGATGAAGTCCCCGCCGGGATCGTGAACGACATGAAGGAACTGGGCCTGTTCGGCCTCTCCATCCCGGAGGAGTACGGCGGCATCGGCCTGAGCCTGGCGCAGGAGTGCGAAGTTGCCTACGAACTGGGCCACACGGCCCTGGCCTTCCGGTCCGTGGTGGGCACCAATATCGGTATCGGTTCGCAGGGCATCCTGATGGACGGCACCGACGAACAGAAAGCCGGCTACCTGCCGCGCATCGCCAGCGGCGAGCTGGTGGTGTCCTTCGCCCTGACCGAACCGGACGCCGGCTCGGACGCGGCATCGATCAAGACCCGGGGCGTCAAGGACGGCGAGGACTACCTGCTAAGCGGCACCAAGCGCTTCATCACCAATGCGCCCCGCGCGGGAGCGTTCACATTGATGGCACGGACCGAAGGCCCGGGTGCCGGCGGTATCACGGCTTTCATCGTCCCCGCCGGCCTGCCCGGCCTGACCCTGGGCAAGCCCGACCGCAAGATGGGCCAGCGCGGCACCAAGACCTGCGACGTGAACCTGGACAATGTGCGCGTGCCGGCCGCCAACATCATCGGCGGCGTGCCCGGCAAGGGCTTCAAGACCGCCATGAAAGTGCTGGACCGCGGCCGCCTGCACATCTCCGCCGTCGCCTGCGGCATGGCCGATCGCATCCTGCATGAAAGCATCGCCTATGCGCAGCAGCGCAAGCAGTTCGGCCAACGCATCGGCGACTTCCAACTGGTCCAGGCCATGCTGGCCGACAGCCAGGCTGAATTATTGGCCGCGTGGTCGCTGGTGCGGGAGGCCGCGCGGCGCTACGACGCCAAGCCGTTCGGCGCCACGGACCCGGAAGTCAGCATGCAGGCCGCCTGCGCCAAGCTTTTCAGCACCGAAATGGTCGGCCGCGTCGCCGACCGCGGTGTGCAGGTCCACGGCGGTTCGGGCTATATCAGCGACTACAAGGTCGAACGCTTTTATCGCGACGTGCGCCTGCTGCGCCTGTACGAAGGCACCACGCAGATCCAGCAGTTGGTCATCGGCAAGCATTTGATGAAATCGGCCTGACGCTGCGTCGCGCCGGCAGCGGCGCGATTCAAGGCAACGCTCCGATGGCGCCGCTGCCGACAGGCAGCGCGGCGCGGGGACACGTTGACCTGCGTCAACGGCGGCTTTCCGGACATTGCGATACTTGGGGACCGGCCCTCCGGGGTGACTGAGGCCGGCTTTTCCAGGGTGGACGGCATGACCGGGACAATGTTGATCGGCCTGTCGGTCGCGCTGGGATGCGGTCTGCTGATCGGCATCGAGCGCGAGCGGCGCAAGGGCGGCGGCGGCTACCAAGGGTATGCCGGTATCCGCAGCTTCGCCGTCACAGCGGTGACCGCGGCGCTGGCGCAGGCGCTGGCGCCCGCCCTCGTCGTCGTGGGCGCGGTACTGATCGTCGCGCTCAGCGTGGCGTCCTATCTGCGGGACAAGTCGGGCGACATCGGCATCACCACCGAAGTCGCGCTGTTCGCAACTTACCTGCTGGGCGTCAACGCCATCGAGCGGCCGGCGATTTCCGCGGCAGGCGCGGTCGTCCTGGCGGGCCTGCTGTTCCTGCGCGAGCCCCTGCACCGGTTTTCCCAGGAGTTGCTGACCGCGGCCGAACTGCGCGACGGCCTGTTGCTGGCCGGCGCGGCGCTGATCGTTCTGCCTCTGATGCCCGACCGCGCCGAACCGCTGCTGCTGGGCATCAACCCGCGCCGCCTCTGGGGTTTGGTGACATTGATCCTGGCATTGCAGGCGGCCGGCCATGTGGGATTGCGCGTGGGCGGTCCACGCCTGGGCTTGCCGCTGTCGGGCTTCGTGTCAGGCTTCATTTCGAGCATCGCCACGATCGCAACGATGGGCGCCCGGTCGAAGAAACATCCGGCCTTGTCCGGCGCATGCGTATCGGGCGCGTCGCTCTCCAACGTATCCACCTTCGTCTTCCTGATCGCCGTGGTGCTGGCCGTCTTCCCCTATGCCCTCGGCGCGCTGGCGCCGGCCCTGTTCAGCGGCCTCGCCGCGGCCATCGCCGTATCCGTCGCCAGCCTGTTGCGCTATCGCGACGATACGGAGACGGCTGCGCCCGCCGCCGAAGGCCGCGCCTTCGACCCTGTCCAGGCCATCGTGGTCGCCGTGCTGCTGACGGGCGTGACGGTGCTGGTGGTCTACGTCAACAGCGGCCTGGGCGAGCCCGGGGTCAACGTCATCGCCGCGCTCATGGGCATCGCCGACGTGCACGTGGCGGCCGGATCGATACTTTCCCTCTACGCCAATGGGGCACTCGAACCAGGCCATATCGTGCTACCCGTGCTGCTCGCGGTTACCACGAATTCGATCAGCAAACTGGTCGCGGCCCTGGCCGGTGGCGGCCCGCGCTTCGGCGCGCGGATCGGCCTGGGCCTGGCCGTTATCCTGGCGGCCTTGTGGCTGCCCTACGTGCTGCTGCAGCGCTGAGCGCACGGCCTCCCGCCATCCGGGCCGTCGTGCCGGCGCGGGCTGGCGGCGCCGCGCCCTTCATGCCGCGCGGCGCTGGCGCGCGCCGCGCGTTTCCACCGGCGCGGGACCACGGCCGCGCTTGAGCAAGGGCAGCAGCGCCTCCAGGCTGCGGGTATTGACGACATCCGCGGGGCTCAGCCAGGCACGGCGCGCCTGGTCCGCGCCGAAGCGCATGCAGGCGAAATCGTGCACCGAATGCGCATCGCTGGACAGGGCGAGCCTGGCGCCTTTGCTGCGGGCCATGTGCGCATGGACGTCGTTCAGGTCCAGCCGGCCCGGCTGCGCGTTCATTTCCAGGATGCATCCCGAATGGGCGGCCGCCGAGGTGATGCGATCCATGTCCAGCGCACAGGGCTCGCGTTCGCCGATCAGGCGCGCGGTGGGATGGGCCAGGATGGACACGTGGGGATGGCGCATGGCGCGCAGCACGCGTTCGGTCTGCGCCTCGCGCGGCAGGTCGAGGAAGGAATGGACGGCCGCCACGACAAGGTCCAGGCGCGCCAGGATGGAATCGGGAAGATCCAGGCTGCCGTCCTTCAGGATATCGACTTCGATGCCCTTCAGGATACGGAAGCCGCTGAACGATGCGTTCAGCGCGTCGATCTCGCGGATCTGCCGGGCCAAGTCGGCGGGGCGCAGGCCATGCGCCATCGCTACGCGCCGGCTGTGATCGGTCAGGGCCATGTAGGCGTAGCCCCGCGCGCGCGCCGCGGCGGCCATCTCGGCGATGCCGGCGGTGCCGTCTGTCCAGTCCGAATGCACGTGCAGATCGCCGCGCAGGTCCTCGAGCGCGACCAGGCGCGGCAGCGAGCGGGACTGCGCCAGCGCGATTTCTCCGCGGTCCTCGCGCATCTCGGGCGGAATGTACGCCATGCCCAGCGCCTCGTAGACGCCCTCTTCGGTGGCGCCGGCGATGCGTGCGCTGTCCTGGTCGAACAGCCCGTATTCGTTCAGCTTCCAGCCTTGCCGGCTGGCCAGCGCGCGCAAGGCGATGTTGTGGGCCTTGGAGCCGGTGAAGTACAGCAGCGCGGCGCCGTAGCTTTCAGCGGGCATCGCTCGGACGTCGACCTGCAGCCCCGAGCGCAGGACGACGGTCGTGCGCGACGGGCCGTGGGCAAGGACCTCCGCCACGTTTTCATAGGCGATCAACCGGTCGCCCACCGCCGCGCCATGCGCGGAGGTGACGAGGATATCCAGATCCCCTACGGTGTCGCGCCGCCGTCGATAGCTGCCCGCGATCACGACCCGCCCGTTGCCGCGCAAATGCGCGGCCAGGGCTTCGGCTTCCTCCTCCGCGACCGACAGCTTGAAACGCTGCTCGGCCACCGGCTGCTCCAGGGCCTTGGCCAGCTTGCTTTGCACGGCCGCGCCCAGTCCGCGCACGTCGCGCAGTTGTCCGGCCTTCACGGCCCGCCGCAGATCGTCCAACGTGCGGATATGCAAGGTATCGCACAGCAGTTTCACGCGCTTGGGCCCCAGGCCGGGAAGCGCCACCATTTTGCCGACGTCGCCCGGCATCGCCTGCGCGAACCGGTCGAGCACATCGAAATGCCCGGTCTGCACGATGGCGGCGATCCTGGCGGCCAGGTCCTTGCCGATGCCCGGCAGTTCGGACAGCGCCTGGCCCTCGGCGATCATCGCCCCCACGTTGCGCGGCAGGCTGTCCACGGTACGCGCCGCCCGGCGATAGGCCCGCGCCCGAAAGGGATTCTCGCCCGACACTTCCAGCAAGTCGGCCAGCTGGTCGAACATCGCGGCGATTTCACTGTTTTGAACCGGCATGGCGGACTCCTGCGGATGGGCGCGGTCAGGCCCGGAACGGCGCCCGACCGCGAATGGCGCCGGGTGTTCAGGCATCGGAACGGGCGATCCATGCGTCGCCGACCTTGACATAGGAACGCTTGACGGCGGCCCAAGCGATGCGGTGCGTTCTTTCCATCACAGCATAGACAACCGGCACGCCGGTCGGTCTTGACGCACGTCAAGGCGTAGCTCGACGCCGCACCTAAGATGGTCCACCGACGCCTCACCAATGGTGATGCCATGACGGACGATGCCGAGCTATCCGACCTGGTCTTCCGCGACCGCTACGCCCTGCCCGGCGAAACCAGCCGGGCGGCGACGTTCCAGCGCGTCGCCACGGCGCTGGCCGCCGTGGAAAAGGCATCGCAACGGCACGGCTATGCCGCGCTCTACGCCTATCACTTCATGCGCGGCGCCATCGGCGCCGGACGCATCATGGCCAACGCCGGCACCGCGCGCAACGGCACGATGGTGAACTGTTTCGTGCAGCCGGCCGTGATGCCGGGCCTGCCCTTCCCGGCCGCCGTCGATCCCGCGCTGGACCGCGCGGTGCGGACCCTGGCGATGGGCGGCGGCATCGGCTACGACTTCACGCCGGTGCCGCCGAAGAACGCCGCGCACGGCGGCCCGTGCGGCGTCATCGACCGCTATGACGCCGTTTGCCGCGCTCAGCTCCATCCCGATGGCCGGCCCGGCGCGCAGATGGCGGTGCTGGCCTGCGACCACCCGGACCTGCTCGAGTACATCGATGCCAAGCGAGGACGGCGGCGATGGCAGACCTTCAACGTATCCGTGGCCGTCACCGATGCTTTCCTGGGCGCGGTGGAGCGCGACGAGGCCTGGACCCTGCGCCATCCGTCGCCGCCGGAATCCGGAGCAAGCACGGCCGACGCGGCGCCCGATGGCGACGCCCGCCGGCCGCATGCCACGGTGCCGGCTCGCGAAGTGTGGGACGGGCTGACCCGCGCCGCCTGGCACAGCGGCGAGCCCGGCATCCTGTTCGTCGATACGATCAATGCGGCCAACAATCTGCATGCCATCGAGACGCTGCGGGCCACGAATCCGTGCGGAGAGCAGCCGCTGCCGCCCTATGGCAGCTGCGTGCTGGGGCCGATCAACGTGTCGCGCTACGTCCACTATCCCTTCGGCTTGAGCGCGCGCGCCGTGTACGACTTCGTCGAACTGGGCCGCCGGGTCCGCGTGCAGGTGCGGCTGCTGGACAATGTGCTGGACCTGACGCGATGGCCGCTGGACGAGCACGCAGCCGAGGCTCGCGCCAAGCGGCGCATCGGTATCGGCATGACGGGCCTGGGCGACGCGCTGCTCATGATGGGGCTGCGCTACGATGACGAAGCAGGCCGGGCGCTTGCCGCGGAGATCGCCCGCTGCATGCGCGATCACGCCTACCTGGCGTCCGCCGAGCTGGCCGGCGAGCGCGGCGCCTTTCCCTGCTACCAGCCGGAAAGTTTCCTGGATACCGCGCCGCCACGGCCTCCTTTCCCCGCGGACGTTCTGGCCGCGATCCGCCGCCACGGCTTGCGCAACAGCCATCTGCTGTCCTTCGCCCCCGCCGGCAGCGTCAGCGTCGCCTTCTTCGGCAATTGCTCCAGCGGTATCGAGCCGCCTTATGCCTGGCGCTATACCCGGCAGGTGCACCTTGGCCGTGACGCGCCGCGCACGGTCGTGGCCGAGAGCGCGGCCTGGCGCCTGTGGCAGCGCCTGAAAGGCAACCGTGCCGCGCCCCTGCCCGCGCATTTCCTGCAATCCGCTGAAATCCGTCCCGAAGACCATCTGGCCATGCAGACCGCGCTGCAGCCCTGGGTCGATGCCGCGATTTCGAAGACGGTGCCGTTGCCGGCGAACTCCACCCCGGGCGACGTGGGCCGCCTCTTCCTCCACGCCTGGCACGCCGGCGCCAAGGGGCTGACGGTATTCCGTCCCGATCCGTCGATGCCGTCGCCCCTGGGCCCGAGCTGTCCGGGGCGGGAAACCCCGCCCGCGCAGCGGCTCTAGGCGGCGCACATCTTGACCGAGATCAAGAAGGCCCGCCCCGCCCGGCGCGAAAGTATGCGAAGTCGCACCCCGTCAACCCGCCTGGAGCTACTCATGTTCAAACATCTGCTGATTCCCATCGACGGCTCCGAAGGCGCCACGCGCGCCCTGCGGCATGCCATGGCCCTGGCCCGCGACATGCAGGCCAAAGTGACCCTGTTCACGGCAACGCAACCCTTCCACATGCTGTCGGCCGAGGCCGAGCAGATCGAACGGGTGAAGGATGAGTACGACAAATACCAGCGCGAGCGCGCCCGCGGCATGCTGGAAACGGGGCGGGAACTGGCCCAGCGCGAGGGGGTGGCGTGCGATGTCGTGCAGGTCGAGCACGAGCAACCGTACGAAGCCATTATCGAAACGGCCCGGCGGGCCAACTGCGATGTCATCGCGATGGGCTCGCACGGCTACGGCGGCGTCAAGGCGCTGGTGCTGGGCAGCGTCACCCAGAAGGTGCTGACGCACTGCTCGATACCGGTGCTGGTCTACCGCTAAGGGCGGATCAGGCGGTGTCGTGGGGTTCCAGCGGCAGGCGCAGCAAAACCCGCGTGCCCTGCCCGGGGATGCTGGAGACGGTCAGCTGCCCGCCGAAGTGGCGGGTACGTTCCTGCATCCCCTGGATTCCCCAGGAGTGGTGGTTGGCCGGCCGGTCCGGCGCGAATCCCTTGCCATCGTCGCGAACCTCCACCGTAACGACGCCGTCCTTGGCCGCGGCATGCACCGATACCAGCGAGGCATCGGCGTGCCGCACCACGTTGGTCAGCGACTCCTGCACCACCCGGAACAGCATGATGCTGCGGTCCGGGTCCACGCGCGCCTGCAGCGCGGATTCCGCGATGCTGCAATCGCATACCAGTCCGAAGCGCGATTCAACCTGTCCCGAGTACCATTCGATGGCCTCCCAGACGCCGAGCTGGTCCAGCACGCTGGGGCGCAGATCGTTGATGACCCGGCGCACGGCCTGGATCGCGTCCTCGGTCAGGCGCCCGGCTTCTTCCAGCAGAGGATCGGCCTTGGCGCCCGCCCGTACGCCGCGCTCCAGGGACACCGAAACGTGGGCCTTGATGCCCGTCAACAGGCCGCCCAGTTCGTCGTGGATTTCCTGCGCGATGCGCTTGCGTTCGCTTTCCTTGATGTTCTCCTGGTGGGCGGCCAGGCGCCGCAATGCCTCGCGCGATTCACGCAACGCTTCCTCGGCCAGTTTGCTTTGCGTGATGTCGATCAGGATGCCCTGCTGGAACAGCGGCCGTCCGGTGGAATCGCGGACCACTTCGGCCTCGTCGCGGAACCAGGATTCCCTGCCGTTCTTGCCGATCATCCGGTACTCCACCCGCAGCGGGCTGCCGTCGGCGCTGCTGCGCGCGATCGCGGCGGCTGCCTTGGTACGGTCCGCCGGATGGATGGCAGCCAGCGGCACACCGGGGTCGGACAGCCATTCCTCGGCCGAAAACCCCAGCGCTTCGACCTGCGGGCTGATATAGCGCAGGGCGCCGTCGCCGTCCAGGCCACGCACATAGGTAATGGCCTGGATCTGTTCGACCAGCGTGCGGAACATCGCCTCCGCCTGCCGCTTGTCCTCCAGCAGCCGCTGGGCGCGCAGCATGCGCTCGATCGCGGCCGGCAGGGCCTGCAGGTAGCGCCGCTCCGTATCCTTGTACAGATAATCGCGCGCCCCGTGGCGCATCATGTCGACGGCCACGCCGGTACTGTCTTCGCCAGTCAGGACCAGCACCGGCAGGGGTACCTCGCCCGTGTCGTCGGCCAGGCCGCCGAGGAATTCCAGGCCGGTCTGATCCGGCAGGCGGTAATCCAGCAATATGCAATCGACGCGATGCGATTGCAGGTACCGCATTGCCTCGTCCCCCGTCTCGGCCGAGGCCACCTCGAACCGGTGTACCGGGTCGGCGGACAGCGCGCGACGGCAGGCGATGCGATCCACCGCATCGTCCTCGACCAGCAGTACCCGGATAGTGGTGTTTCCCATGTTGGTTCGCTTTGGAAAGCGGCGCCGGCCGCTTCCCCACGGTGGATCAGGGTAGCTCGCTGATCGTCCAGTAAAGATCGATGGAGCGCATGATGTCGACGAACTGCCGGTAATCGACCGGCTTGGCCATATAGCCGGCCACGCTCATGTTGAAGCTGTTGACCTTGTCCTGCTGCTCCTCCGAGGTGGTCAGCACGATCACCGGCAGGCGCCGCAATTGTTCATCGGCCTTGATCACGTGAAGAAACTCGATGCCGGTCATCACCGGCATATTCAGGTCCAGAAGAATGATGCAGGGCCGCTCGTTGGCCGGATTGCGAAGATAATCCAGCGCTTCTTCGCCGTTCTCGCAACGGACCAGCGGGTTGACGACATTGATTTCCTTCAGCGCGCGCTTCACGGTCATTGCGTCGACCGTATCGTCTTCGACCAGCAACACCGGCTTGGAAGGCGTTTTCATGGATTGACTCCGGATTCGTTTATGTTCGGGTCCCCGCCCGTCATGGGCAATGTAAACAGGAATGTGGCACCGGCACCGGCCGCGGATTTCACGCAGATATCCGAACCGTACATCTCCAGGATCTTCTTGACGAGGGTCAGCCCGACGCCGGTGCTTTCGACCCGGTCGCGCGGCGCGAGGGTCTGGAACAGCTGGAAAATCCTTTCGTGATGGCGCGGATCGATACCCGGGCCGTTGTCGGCCACCGAGAATCGCCAGCGACCGCCGGCCGGCTCGACGCCGATGCGTATGGTCCCCTGCGGTTTGTCCATGTAGTTGATGGCGTTGGAAATCAGGTTCTGGAAGAGCTGCTGCATGCGCGTGCGCTCGGCGACGATGACCGGCAGCGGGCGCTCGACCGTGATGCGGATATGGTCCGGCGGCGCCAGCAGGTCGATGATCTCGCGCACCAGGACGTCGAGATCCACCCGCACCCGGGCTTCCTTGATCCGCCCGATGCGCGAATACTCCAGGATGCCGTCGATCAGGCCGCTCATCCGATGTACACGGCCGATCAGCAGGCGCAGGTGCTCGCGCCCCTCGTCGTCCAGGCGGTCCGCGTAGTCGGACACCAGCCAGTTCGCCAGCGAACCGATGCCGCGCAGCGGCGCCTTCAGATCGTGCGAAACGATGTAGGCGAAGTTGGTCAGCTCCTCGTTGGCGCTGGTGACTTCGCGCAGCAGTTGCGCGTATTGCTCTTCGGCGAGCTTGCGTTGCGTGATGTCGCGGACCATGCCGGTGAACATGCGCCTGCCAGCCACGTTCATTTCCGCCACGGACAGATCCATCGGGAAAAGGCTGCCGTCCTTGCGCATGCCGACCACTTCCCGGCCGATGCCGATGATCTTCTTCTCGCCCGTGCGCAGGTAATGCTCCAGGTATCCATCGTGCACGTCGCGATGCGGATTGGGCATCAGCATCGACACGTTGCGGCCCAGGACTTCGGCCTCGGTGTAGCCGAAGATGCGCATGGCCGCAGGATTGAAACGTTCGATCAGGCCGTGGTCGTCGATGGTGATGATCGCGTCGACCGCGGTGTCGAAGACGGCGCGCAGCCGCGCCTCGCTATCGCGCAGGCCCTGCTCGGCCTGCTTGCGGGAGCTGATATCCCGGATGGATACCATCCAAAGCCGCAGCCCCCAATGGGTGGTCAGCGGCGATACGCATACTTCCACCGGAAACGCGCTGCCGTCGTAGCGCCGCGCCGGCAATTCGAACACGCCGGCCCGCGCTTCGCCCTTCGGCTGGCCGGGATCCTGGCCACCGGCCGTGCCGTCCAGCGCCGGCCAATCGGGAAGCAGGACGGATATGGCGGTCCCCGCGATGGCGGCGGCGGGATGGCCGAATAGCGCGGCGGCGGCCGCATTGGCCAGGACGATGCGGTGCGCGGCATCCGCGATAACGATGGCTTCGGTGGCCGAACCGATCAGCCAGTCCATCGTCTGGCTTTCCAATATGTGATCTTTCATTCGCCTCGTTGCGCCGGCTTGGGGTGGACTGTCGAGCGCCCGCCGGGCGGGCACATCATGCGTCACCGGCATTCTAAGCGAGACCTTGCTGATCCGTCGCGGGGCGATAAAGGATGGGGATTTCCTACTGCATATGGAGCCCGCCATTGATCGCCAGATTGGCCCCCGTTATGTAGGCGCCGTCGTCCGAGGCGACGAAGTCGACCAGGGCGGCGATTTCTTCCGGCTGGCCCAGCCGGCCCATCGGGATCAGCGGCAACACCTTGGTTTCCAGGACTTCCCTGGGCATGTCCGTCACCATCCTGGTCGCCAGATATCCGGGCGATATGGTGTTGACGGTGACACCATGCCTGGCCATCTCCTGGGCCAGGGACATGGTGAAACCGTGCATGCCGGCCTTGGCCGCCGCGTAGTTGGCCTGGCCGTACTGGCCGCGCTGCCCGTTGACCGAGGCGATATTGACGATGCGGCCCCATCCATTCGTCACCATGCCGGCCAGGAGGGGCTGCGTCATGTTGAAGACGGAATCCAGATTGGTGCGGATGACGCGGTCCCAATCCGCTCGCGCCATTTTGCGCAAGGTCGCATCCCGCGTAATGCCGGCATTGTTCACCAGGATATGGACATCGCCGACTTCCTTGCGCACGCGTTCGATACATGCCACGCAGCTGTCATAGTCGGCAACGTCGACCTGATAGGCGCTGACTTCGATGCCGTTGCGGCGATGCGCCTCCAGCCAGGCCGTGGCGTGGTCGTTGCCCGGCGACACCGTCACGACGATGCGATGGCCGGCCTGGTGGAAACGCGAGACGATGGCCTGGCCCAGTCCCCCCATCCCTCCCGTGATCATTGCGATTCTCTGCATCATGGCCGATCCTCCCGTGGTTTGCCGGCGGGCTGCGCCATCGGCCGCCCGCATCCGGCCACACTAGACCGCGCCGGGCTACCTCGCGTTGACGTGCGTCAAGCTGGCCGGGGGCGGATGGCCCTCTTGCGCTATATCAATACGCCCGCGCCGCGGCGGCCCTAGCATCGAACCATATCCAGATCCGCAAGGTGGCGCGATGTCGAAGGAATTGTCCCCGATGAACGAGGCCGCGATCGCCGGCGCCACGGCGGCGGCGCCGCCCGCGCCATCGCGCCGGGCCGGCCGGAAAGCGCCCGCCCTGCCCGCGACGGACGCGTCCGCCCGTTGCCCGGAACCGCCCGCCGAGCCCGCGTGGCGCGGCCTGGACCGCCTGAGCCACGCCGCCGTCGCGCGCACCGTGGGCGGCGTGTCTCCGCTGGGCATCTACCTCGATTGGATGGACTGGGCCATGCACCTGGCCATTTCGCCCGGCAAGCAGCTGTCCCTGTGGCAGGCGGCCTGCCAGTCGCCGGCCGAAGCCGCCCGCCAGTTCGAGCACTACCATCGGCGGCCCGATCCGCGCTTCCGCCATGAGGACTGGAACACCTGGCCCTATGCGCAGTGGCGTTCGGCCTTCCAGCGGCTGGAAAGCAGCTGGGATGCCGCCACGCACGGCGTCAGCGGAGCCGCGCCCCATCATCAGAAGGTCATGAACTTCATCGGGCGCCAATTGCTGGACACGATGTCGCCCAGCAACTTCTGGTTCGCCAACCCGGAAGTCCTGGAAGCGATGGCGCAGACCCAGGGCATGAGCCTGCTGCATGGCGCGAGGCGCTTCTGGACCGACGCCTGCGACCTGCTATCCGGTTGCGCCCCGGGAACCTCCGCCAGCAACCGCGAGGTCTACCGCGTCGGCAAGGAGATCGCCGCCACGCCGGGTGCGGTGATCTTCCGCAATGAGATGTTCGAATTGATCCGGTACGCGCCGCGCACCGCCGATACCTGGCGCGAGCCGGTGGTCATCGTGCCATCCTGGCTGCTCAAGTACTACATCCTGGACCTGTCGCCCCACAATTCCCTGATCCGCTACCTGGTGGACCATGGCCATACCGTCTACGCCGTGTCATGGAAGAATCCCAAGGAGGAGGCCCGCGATTGGGGCATGGACGAATACATCCACGACGGCCTGCTGACCGCCTTGCGGCAGGCGTCGCAGGATAGCGGAGGACGGCGCGTGCACGGGGTGGGCTATTGCCTGGGCGGCACGCTGCTGGCCATCGGCGCCGCGGCGCTGGCCCGCGAACACGAACGGCGGCCGCTATTGCGCAGCATCACCCTGCTGGCCGCGCAGACGGATTTCGAGGAACCCGGCGAACTGGGCCTGTTCATCAGCCCCAGCGGCGTCGCCTGCCTGGATGCCCTGATGTGGCAGCAGGGCTATCTGGACGGCCGGCAGCTGGCCGGCGTGTTCCAGCTGCTGAATTCGCGCGACCTGATCTGGTCCAAGCTGGTACGGGATTACCTGCTGGGGCACCAGTTGCAGATCACCGACATGATGACCTGGAACGCCGACATCACCCGCCTGCCCTACCGGATGCATACCGAAACCCTGCACCACCTGTACCTGAACAACGACCTGGCCGCGGGCCGGCTATGCGTGCGCGGCCAACCGGTCGCGCTGGCGGACATCCGGATTCCCATGCTGGCGGTCGCCACGGAGCGCGACCATATCTCGCCGTGGGAATCGGTCTACAAGCTGCACCTCCTGAACCATCGCGACCTGACGTTTATCCTGTGTTCGGGCGGCCATAACGTAGGCATTGTCAGCGAACCGGACCGGCCGCATCGCTATTTCCGCTGGAGCGTGCGCCGCGAGGGCGCGCGCTATCTGCCGCCCGAAGAATGGACCAGCCAGGCCGAGCTGGTCGAAGGGTCCTGGTGGCCGCACTGGGAAGCCTGGCTGGCCCGGCATTCCGGCGCCAGGGGCCCCGCGCCCGCCTATCCCCCCGACAGCGTCCTTTGCGACGCGCCGGGCGAGTATGTCCTCGACCGTTAGTAGCCATCTCCGCGACGATCCCGTTTGATGTATGTCAATCGATGGGTCCGCGCCACGGCCGACACTCGGAGCAATACACGGAGGACATGACATGAAAGCAGAACCGTATGACGTCGCCCATCTCGCATCCCAGGCCGTGCACTTCGTGCTGGCCTCCGGCGCCAGCGTCGACGATGCGTTGCGGGCGCTGGCGCTTGCCGAACGCATGCTGCGCAACGCCTACGACGCGGAGCGAAACGCGGCGCCGGAGCCGGGACACGACCCGGTCGCGATCCATTGAACCACCCGCATCGGGGCCAATCCGCCCGCCCCGCTTCGCCAGTCCCCCGATCCCCATGCCCGGCCCCGCCGGGCCTGCCACCCAAGGAGATTCCATGAGCTGCATCCTCGTCCCCATCGACGGCTCGGACAACGCGCTGCGCGCGCTGTCCTATGTGATCAGGCACACGAAGCAGTACGAGCCGTTGACCCTGCATCTGCTGAACGTGCAGATCCCCATCGTGTCCGGCACCGTGCATCTGTTCATCGATAAGGAAACGATCCGCAGATACCACCAGGAAGAAGGCGAGGCGATGCTGGCCAAGGCCAAGGCGATGCTGGACGACGCCCGTGTGCCATATACGGCGCATATCAAGGTCGGGCATATCGCGGAGACCATCGTTGCCATGGCCGAGCAAAGCAAATGCGACCAGATCGTCATGGGCTCGCGCGGACTGGGCGCGACGTCCGGACTGTGGCTGGGATCGATCACGACCAAGACGCTGCACCTGGCGCAGATACCCGTCACCATCGTCAAGTAATCCCGGCCAGGGCCCCTTCGGGGCCCTTTCCCTGTCAGGCCGGCTGCGGTACCGGCGCCGGATCCTGTCTTTCCGGCGTTCCCGCGGGCGCGTTCAGCGTGAGCGCGATGCGGATTTCCTCGCCCAGGCCATGCGGTTCGGCGATGAAGCCGCAGCGGCGGGCCAGCTCCAGCATGCCGCTGTTGTCCGCCATGACGGTGCCGACCAGCCGGCCAGTCCCCCGGCCCGAGAAATACTGGATCAGGCGTGTCATCAGCAGGGTTCCCAGACCGCGGTTCTTCAGGTCCGAGCGGACCATCAGCGCGAAGTCGGCCGCTTCGTTGTCGGGATCGACGACGCCGCGGACCTCGCCCAGCATGGTCTCCTGCCCTTCGGCGCTGCGCCGGATCGCCACGAAGGCCATTTCGCGGTCGTAGTCCAGCTGCGCCATGCGGGCAAGTTCGCGGTGCTGCAACTGGCGGACCATGCCGAAGAAGCGATGACGCACGTCGTCCGGCGTCAGCGAAAGAAAGAAGCCGCGGTACAAGGCCTCGTCTTCCGGCCTGGCGGGCCGGATCAGTACGGTGGACCCGCCCCACTGCGCCCACTGTTCCAGGGCCGCGGGATAGGGCAGGATCGCCAGCCTGTCGGCCGCGGCACCGGTATGGGTGCGCACCCGCATGCGCACATCCAGGGCGATCGTGCCCTGGGCGTCCGCCAGCAAGGGATTGATATCCAGGCTCTCGACTTCCGGCAGATCGCACATCAGCTGCGACACCTGCGTCAGCACGCGATACAGCGCTTCATGATCGACCGCGGGCCGGTCGCGATAGCCGGCCAGCAGACTGGCCACCCGGGTCCGCGAGACCATGTCCCGCGCCAGGGGTTCGTTCAACGGCACCAGGCCCACGGCGCGGTCCGCCAGCACCTCGACGGCAGTACCGCCCTGCCCGAACAGCACCACGGGGCCGAAAACGGGGTCCACCGCCGCGCCGACGATCAGTTCGTGCGCCTGCGGACGACGCACCATCTTCTGGACCATGAATCCCTCGATCGGCGCGTCGGGCCTCAGGGATGCGACCCGGCGCGTCATGGACTCGACCGCCAGGCGCACGTGGTCCGCGGTGTCCAGGTCCAGCGCCACGCCGCCGACGTCCGACTTATGGGAAATCGATGGCGACAGGATCTTTACCACGACGGGAAAGCCCAGTTCCTCCGCATGCGCGGCGGCCTGGCCGGCATCGCGGGCGATGCGCGTTTCGAGGACCGGGATGCCATAGGCTGCGAGTACTGCCTTGGCCTCGGCGTCCGGCAGCATGGTCTGCCCTTGCGCCAGCGCGCCGGCGACAATGGTCCTGGCCAGGTCCGCATTGCGGCTTTCCGCGCGGACGTTCTGCGACGGCGTTTCCATCAGCAGTGCCTGGTTGCGTCGATACTGCACGGCGTGCATGAACGCGCCCACGGCCTGTTCCGGCGTGTCGTAAGTGGGGATACCGGCCTTGCGGAAGCGCCTGCGCGCATGCGCCACGGCGTCGCCGCCCAGCCAGGCCGCGAATACATTGCGCGGCGCCCCCACGATATGCGGCTGCATGGCCGCCGCGATGTCCTCGCTGGAGACAATGGCGGTCGGCGCGTGGATGAACAATACCGCGTCGCTGGCGTGGTCGCGCTGCAGGATATCGATGGTATCGACATATCGGCTGACCGGCGCGTCGCCGACGATATCGACCGGATTCGCATGCGACCATGTGGCGGGCAGCACCGCGTCCAGAGCTTGCAGGGTGGACGCTTCCAGGCTGGCGAGCTTGCCGCCGCCGAGCACCAGCGCGTCGGTCGCCATGACGCCCGCGCCGCCGCCGTTGGTCATGATGGCCAGGCGGTCGCCACGCAGCGGCTGTGCGCGCGCCAGGGTCTCTACCGCATCGAACAGCTCGTCCGTGGTGTCCACGCGCAGCATGCCCGCGCGGCGGATCGCGGCGTCGTACACCAGGTCGGAGCCGGCCAGCGCGCCGGTATGCGTGGCCGCCGCCCGCGCGCCTTCAGGCACCCGGCCGGACTTGATCACGACCACGGGCTTGTTGCGCGCGGCGCGCCGGGCGGCCGACATGAATTTACGTGCCGCGGTCACCGATTCGACATACAACAGGATGGCGTTGGCCTCGGGACTGTCGGCCAGATAGTCGAGCAGGTCCCCCAGATCCACATCGGCGCTATCGCCCAGCGTGACGAAGTGCGAAAAGCCGATGTTCCGGCTGTTGGACCAATCCAGCACCGCCGTGGCCAGCGCGCCGGATTGCGACACGAAGGCCAGCCGCCCGGACAGTGCCATCGTCGGGGCGAAACTGGCGTTCAGTCCCAGGCCGGGTGTCAGCATACCCAGGCAGTTCGGGCCCAGGATGCGCAGCAGGTGCGGCCGCGCAGCGTCCAGCATGGCCTGGCGCAGATCGGGCTGTCCCGCGCCACCCTGGGCGGAAAACCCGGCACTCAGCACGATGGCGGCCCTGGTGCCCTTGGCGCCCAGTTGCGCGATCAGGCCCGGAACGGTGGCCGCAGGCGTGCACAGGATGGCCAGGTCCGGCGCGGCCGGCAGTTCCGCTATCTCGCGGTGGCAAGGTACGCCGCGCACCACGCAGTACTTGGGATTGACCGCGTAGATCGCGCCGCCGTAGCCGCCCTCGAGCAGATTGGAAAAGACCCGCGCGCCGACGGAATACGGCTGTTCCGATGCGCCGACCACCGCCACCGAAGTGGGCTGGAAGAGCGCCCTTAGATTCCTGATGCTCATCTTGTATTCCTCTCCGGACCCGATCCGGGCGGACAGACCGTTGGTCGCCCGCCGGTCCGGCCCACCCTCCCGCTTCATGGGCCTACCTTCGCGCATAGGCCGCCGGGCGGTGTTGATCCAGGTCAACGACGCCGATCGTTCGCGCGGTAACCTGGGTATCGTTGTTTTCCGGCTTATTTTTTTCGGCGGCATCCGTCCGGGAGTAGATATGGAAGCGGAAGCGATGGTCTTGCATGCGCGCGGCGAACCGCTGCGCCTGGAACGGCGGCCCCTGCCCCAGCCAGCGGCGGGACAGGTGCGCATACGGGTCGAGGCATGCGGCATCTGCCGCACGGACCTGCATGTCGTGGATGGAGATCTGCCGCATCCGGCGTTGCCCATCATTCCGGGACACGAGATCGTCGGCATCGTGGACGCCCTGGGCCCGGGTGTGACGGCGCCGGCCCCGGGAACGCGCGTGGGCGTGTCCTGGCTGGCCCATACGTGCGGGCACTGCCCGTACTGCGGCCAGGGGCAGGAGAACCTGTGCGACAGGCCGTTGTTCACCGGCTATACCTTCGACGGCGGATTCGCCACGCATGCCCTGGCCGACGCCGCCTTCGTCTTTCCCCTGGCTGGACTGCACGACGCCGTGGCGGCCGCGCCGCTGATGTGCGCCGGGCTGATCGGCTGGCGCTGCCTGCGGGCGGCGCGCAATGCGCGGCATATCGGACTGTACGGGTTTGGCGCCGCGGCCCATATCCTGGCGCAGGTTTGCGTGTGGCAGGACCGGACCGTCTACGCGTTTACGCGGCCTGGCGACCTGGCCGCGCAGTCGCTGGCCCGGGATCTGGGCGCCAGCTGGGTCGGCGGCTCGGACGAGATGCCGCCCCGGCCGCTGGACGCCGCTATCCTGTTCGCGCCCGTGGGCGCCCTGGTCCCCGCGGCCCTGGCGGCCGTGCGCAAAGGCGGCCGTGTCGTATGCGGAGGCATACACATGAGCGACATTCCGGCCTTCCCCTATCGCCTGCTATGGGAAGAGCGGGAAATCGTTTCCGTCGCCAACCTGGCGCGCAAGGACGGCGAGGAATTCCTGCGCTTCGCGGGCACCGCCCCGATCCGCATGCATACGACGGCCTATCCGCTGGCGGAGGCGAACCGCGCGCTGTCCGACCTGCGCGATGGGCGCCTGGTCGGCGCGGCCGTCCTGGTGCCGCCGGCCGGGGCATCGGCCTGATCCGGCGCCGCCGCATCAGGCCGATGCCCCGGCCGGCGCCGCCTGTTCGGATTCCAGCAGGCGCACCAGCAACACCGGCACGGCCGCGGTGCGCGCGACCAGTTCGGCATCGCTGCCCATCAACAGGCGGTTCGCGCCCCGGCGGCCATGCGTGCCCATGACGATCACATCGGCGCCCCATTGCCGGGCGTGATCGACGATGATCTCGGAAACGCGCCGGTCATCGCATTCCTCCAGATGGCAATCGCAAGGCACGCCGCGCTGTTCCAGGAAATGCCGTGCCTCGGTCAGGATGCGATGTCCCGCACGCAGCATGGATGGATGCACCTGATGCACATAGACATCCGGCCGCTCGAACCCATTGCTATAAAGCAGCGTATCCAGGACATGAAGCAGGCGGATCTTCGCCTTGCACAGCGTGGCCAGCCTGGCGGCCTGTTCCAGCGCCCTCCTGCCCGTCTCGCTGCCGTCGACCGGCACCAGGATTTTGTCGTACATAGCGCCCCCTCGGAAAAGGCACCGGCCCGCGTCGATACACGGCCGGATTGCCAGTCCCCACTCTATCGGACGCGCTCGCCCCCGCCTTGATATGGGTCAATGCCGCACGAACGGCGGCGGCGAAGGGTTCGTCAGGAGCGGATCTTCGCCATCAGCGCCTGTATTTCGCCCCTGCGGCCCTCGTCGGCGAGCTCGCGTCCCGGCCGCGGCGGCGCCTTGAGCGCTTTTTCCAGGTACGGCATCGCCTCGGCCTTTAGGTTCCTGTAGACGAGATAATCGGCATAAAAGTAGTTCGGATCGATGCCCTTCGGATTCACCGCCACGCGGACGTGGAAAGCAATGCGCTGGACGTCTTCGTGCACCACGTACGCAAGAAGATACATCCCAGGATCATCCGCACCCTGCGCGGCTCCGGATACGCGCTGGGACAGGTAGACATCGATTCATGACCTTGCAGCAACGACTCATCGTCGCCGTGCTCGTGGCCGCGCCCGTGGCCTGGCTGCTGACCATCGCCGGTACCTACTGGCGCGCGGAACATGAAATCAACGAACTGTACGACACCGATATGCTGCGCCTGGCGCAGCAGACGCTGGCGGTGGCCAGGCTGCTGCCGGCGGGCGCGGCGCCCTCGCCCGAACCCCTGAAGATGGAGCTGCCCGGCGATCTCGGCGCCGCGGAGCTGCAGGACTGGTCCCTGGCCGTATGGCGTGGCGCGGGCGATCCGCTGGTGGCCGATCCCGAAGCGCAGCAGTTCCCCCGCAACGGCACGCGCGAGGGCTTTCTGGACAGCATGGCCGACGACGTATCGTGGCGCCTGTTCTACCTGAACGATCCGGCCAGCGGCACGCGCGTGGCCGTGGGACAGCGTATCGGCGAACGCAAGGATCTGATCGTCTCCTATATCGCCAGCCAGATCCTGCCCTTGCTCGTCAGCCTGCCGGTGCTGATCGTCCTGCTGATCGTCGCCGTGCGCCGTGCGATCCGGCAGGTCCGGGATCTTTCGCATCGCCTTGAACGGCGGGATCCGGACGACGACAGCCTGCTGCCTCTGCGCGATACGCCCGGCGAGCTGAAGATCCTGGTACAGGCCATGAACGGCCTGCTTGCCCGCGTGGCCTCCCTGATCGAACAGGAGCGCCGCTTGACGGCGGATGCCGCCCACGAATTGCGCACGCCGCTGGCGGCGCTGCGTGCGCAATAGGATGTGGCGCAGCGTGCCGAGGATCCCGCGCAGCGCCGCCAGGCGCAGGCCAGCGTGACGCGCGGGCTCGAACGCCTGGACCGCCTGGTGGCCCAGCTTCTGACCATGGCGCGTCTGGATAGCGTCGGGCACCTGGGCTTCGGCGGCGAGATCGATTGGCGCTGCGTGGCCGAGCAGGCGGTCGGCGACTGCCTGTGGATCGCCAACCGGCGCCATATCGAGATCGAGATCGAATGGCCTGAAAACGGCGCAGCGCCGCTACCCATCGCCGGCGACACCGATGCGCTGGTGATCATGCTGCGCAACGTACTGGACAATGCCGTCCGCTACGGGCCGCGGCACTCGCGCGTGCGCCTGTCCTTCACCGCGTCGCGCATCCACGTCGACGACCAGGGGTCGGGCATGCCGCCCGAAGTGCTGGCGCGCATCGGCGACCGCTTCCTGCGGGCCGCCGGCAACGAAGAATCCGGCAGCGGACTGGGGGTATCGATCGCCCGCCGTATCGCCCGGAACCATGGACTGAACCTGCGCTTCGAGATGCGCCCGGCGGGCGGCGATTTCGGTCCCGGCCTGCGCGTGACCCTCCTGCGGGGATCCTAGTGCACGGGGCGCCCTGCGCCCCGGATTGGTCCTTAAGTACGAGCCCCGCGACGCGCTCGTCCCGCGGCCGTTTCCCATCCCGGATGCAACTTGACCAATGTCAAGGCATGCCCGCGCGTCTCGCACGAGTATGAACGCAAGGCTTCATCGCGAAGCCTCGTACGGGAGGCCATCATGAACGACGCGGAACTGCGCAAGCGTGTCCTGGAAGAACTCGAGTTCGACCCCAGCCTGGATGCTGCCCACATCGGCGTCGCCGTGGAAGATGGCATCGCCACCCTGACCGGGCACGTCCCCGCCTACGCGCAAAAGTACAACGCCGAGCGCGCGGCGCAGCGGGTCAAGGGCGTGCGCGGGATCGCGCAGGAAATCGAAGTCCGGCTGCCGACGGCCAGCCCTACCGACGACGACCAGCTGGCCAAGCGCGCGCTGGATCTGATCGCCTGGGACACCTCCCTGCCTGCCGACGCCGTCAAGGTAAAGGTCGAACGGGGCTGGGTGACCTTGAGCGGCGAGGTGGAGTGGCACCACCAGCGCATGGGCTGCGAAAGCGCCGTGCGGCGGCTGGCCGGCGTCACCGGCGTATCCAATCTGATCGAATTGCTGCACCGGGTCCAGTCCGGCGATATCAGGGCCAGCGTCGACCAGGCCCTGCGGCGCAGCGCCGAAGTCGAAGCCGGCAACATCCGCCTGCTTGTAAACGGCGGCGAAGTAACGCTGTCGGGGACGACCCGCAGCTGGCACGAACGCAATGCCGTGCAGCGGGCGGCATGGGCGGTGCCGGGCGTGACCTCCGTCGTCAACCATCTGACCGTCGTGTAGCGACGGCCCAATCTTTTCACCCCACATGGAGCAAACCATGAGCCGACTCACCCGTTACAGCCCCTTCTCCGCCGAACCGTTCGCCGATGCCTTCGAAGGATTCCTGCGTCCGATACGCGGCCTGGCGGAAGACGGCCCCCGGATGGACCTCGATATCACCGAGAACGACAAGGAGTATGTCCTCCAGGCCGAGATTCCCGGCATGAACAAAGAGGATATCCAGGTCGACATCGATGGCGGCGAGGTACGCATCTCCGCCAAGAAATCCTCCGAAAAGGAAGTCAAGGACGGCGATCGCGTCGTGCGCAGCGAACGCTACTGGGGCCAGATGCAGCGCGCCGTCTCGTTCGCCACCAGCATCGATGAAGACCACGTCACGGCCGTGTACGACAAGGGCGTACTCAAGCTGACGCTGCCGAAAAAGGCCGGCGACGGCACGCGCCGCATCGAGATTTCGTAACGCGGCCAGGCGGGCGACCCGGGAGACAAGACCATGAACCAGGAAGAAAGAAACGCCGACGAATCCCTGCGCCTGCGGGTGCTGGATGCGCTGGAGGCCGACCCCGCCGTGAATGCCGCGCACGTCGGCGTCGCCGCGTCCAACGGCATCGTGACGCTGTCCGGGCACGTCGACACCTATGCGGAACGGTTCGATATCGAACACATCGTCCGCAAGGTGCGGGGCGTGCGCGGGATCGCGCTCGAAGTAACCGTGCGCCGGGCAGCCGACAAGCACGTGGACGACGACCAGATCGCCCAGCGCGCGCTCTCCATCATCAAATGGAGCGCCGGCATCCCGGAGCAGGACATCCAGGTCACCGTGCAGCACGGCTGGGTGACGCTTACCGGCAGGGTCTCCTGGCATTTCCAGCGCATGGCCGCGGAAATAGCGGTACGCAAGCTGTCCGGGGTGACGGGGATTACGAACCAGATCGAACTGCTGCGGCAGGTTCGTCCCGACAACGTGGAACGCACGATCCAGGCCGCGCTGCGCCGCGACGCGGAGCTGGAAGCGGCCGGCATACACGTCGCGATCCGCGGCGAGACGGCCGTCCTGGAGGGCCACGTCTCCACCTGGCATGAAAAGGCCGCCGCCGAGCGCGCCTGCTGGTCGGTGCCGGGCGTGCGAGCCGTCGAGAATCTTTTGTCCATCCGCTCCGAGGTCACCGCCTGAGAGCGAGCCTGTCGATAAACACGATAAATCCAAAAGCGAGAACCATCATGCTGAAACGCATCGCGCTGCACATCGAGAAAGACCAGGCCTGCCCGGCCCGCACGGCCACCACCCTGGCGCTGGCGCAACGCTTCGGGGCGGAGGTCCTGGGCATATACGTCGCCTATGTGTGGCCGCGCGACACCCTGGACGAAAGCGTCATCCCCAGCGGGGTACACGAGGTCATGCTGCAGCAACGCGCGGCGGACCGCGAGAAATGCCATACCGAATTCAATCGCCGGGTCGACGCCGCCGGCAACGTCGTGGCCCAATGGCGCACGCCGGACGGCCGCCCGGAGCAGATCCTGCCGCTGCACGCCCGCTGCGCCGACCTGCTGGTCCTCAGCCAGGCCAACAACACGGACACGGATTCCATCGTCGATCCCTACCTGGTGGAAACCATCGTCATGAGCGCGGGCCGTCCGGTCCTGGTCGTACCCTACGCCGGGGAATACAGCACGGTCGGCAATCGCATCATGTTCTGCTGGGACCATGGCCGCGAGGCGGCGCGTGCCCTCGCCGATGCCGCACCCTTCATCGAAAAAGCCGAGGAGACCTTCGTCCTGACGCTGGACGCGCAATCCGACGCCATGCGGGCGCGCCAGACGGTTGCCGACGACCTGCCGGCCTGGTTCCGCGCCCAGGGCTATCGCGAACCCAGGATGCTGAACCGAGAGACGAGCGACGTCGGCATCGGCAACGCCATCCTGAATGCCGCTTCAGACCATAGCTGCGACCTGATCGTGATGGGCCTGTACGGACATAGCCGCATGCGCGAATGGGTGCTGGGCGGCGCCTCGCGGGAGATCATGGAAGCCATGACCGTACCGGTGCTGTTCTCGCATTGACCCAGGTCAAGGGCCCGGCCGGGCGGCCGGCGTACGCTCCAGCCATGCGTCCCTACTCCATCTTCTCCATCCCGGCCGGACTACCGCCGGCGGACCGCCAGATTCGCCGCCACGCCCTGCTGCGGCTGGGATTGGCCTGGCTGGTCATGATGCAGGTCATGATGCTGGCGTGGCCGGCCTACGTCCGACACGACGACCTGCCGGCGCGCAATCTGGCAACCCTGGACTGGGCCATCGGGCTGATGAACTGGGCCAGCCTGGCGCTGACGCTGCCGGTCCTGGTCTATTCCGCCTGGCCGTTGTGGCGCGGCGCGGCGACACGGCTATGGCAGGGGCGTCCCGGAATGGACCTGCCGGTGGCCACGGGCATGGCGGCCGCTTTCGTGCCCAGCGTCCACGCGACGATCGCCGGCGACGGCGTGGTGTACTTCGATTCCGTCACAATGTTCGTCGCCTTTCTGCTGACGGCGCGCTATCTGGCGCTGTGCGCACGCCAGTCGCGCGCAGGCGGCCGCAACGACCCGCTGCGGCGCACGCGTGCCACCCTTACCCTGTACGCCGACCGCCGCGCGGCGCAGTTCTGTACCGTTCAACTGGCCGCCACGTTCGCCACCGGCCTGGTCTGGATCTGGCTCGACCCCGGCCGTTTCCTGCCCGTCACGGTCGCGATGCTGGTGATCAGTTGCCCCTGCGCACTGTCGATGTCGGTACCGGCGGTCATGGCCAGCGCCGACGCCGCCATCGGCGCCCTGCCCTGCGCCGACGACGCCGACATCCGCGCCATCCAGGCCATGGCCGTGCGCAAGGCCATGCAGAACCTCTACGGCAGCGCGGCCTTCCATCTTTTGATGATGCCCCTGGCGGCCCTGGGCTGGGTCACGCCGTGGCTGGCGGCGGTCACGATGCTGGTGTCGTCGCTGGCGGTGGCGGGCAACGCGTGGCGGCTGCATGGCCGCTGGCTCGACGGCCATGCATCGGCCCGGCCCCGTGCATCGGTCGCGCCGGCGGAAGGCGGCGCGGACGCGGCGGTGGGAACGCCATGACCATCCTGGTATTGCTGCTGCCCCTGTCCCTGCTGTTCGTCGCGGCGATCGGGGGCTTCCTGGCCTGGGCGGTGCTGACCGGACAATACGACGACACCGACGGCATCGCGGACCGCCTGCCGGACGACGACTGACGCGCGCGCGACACGCCGCCCCGGCGGCCGATCCCCGCGCACCGGGATTGACCAAGGTCAAGCCGGTTCCCTGCGGCCGGCACCATCATGGCGCCACGGAAACCAAGGGGGAGACAAATCATGCGTGACAGTCCAACGACGGCGACATTCAACTATGGCGTCGTTCGCCGCTTCGCCTTGATGACCATCGTCTGGGGCATCGTCGGCATGGCCATCGGGGTGCTTATCGCCGCTCAGCTGATCTGGCCGTCCCTGAACCTGGACATCCCCTGGCTGAGCTATGGCAGGCTGCGCCCCCTGCACACCAACGCGGTGATCTTCGCCTTCGGCGGCTGCGGTCTGTTCGCCACGTCCTATTACGTCGTCCAGCGTACCTGTCAGGCACGGCTGTTCTGCGGCTGGCTGGCCGAGTTCACGTTCTGGGGCTGGCAGGCGGTGATCGTGGCCGCGGCCATTACCCTGCCCCTGGGCCTGACCAGCAGCAAGGAATACGCGGAACTGGAGTGGCCGATCGACATCCTGATCACGCTGGTGTGGGTGGCCTACGCCATCGTTTTCTTCGGCACCATCGTCAAGCGCAAGGTCAAGCACATCTATGTGGCCAACTGGTTCTTCGGCGCCTACATCCTGACCATCGCGCTGTTGCACATCGTCAACAACATTGAGATGCCGGTGTCGCTGTGGAAGTCCTACTCGGCCTATGCCGGCGTGCA